>CAIKQM010000034.1 GCA_903829565.1 uncultured Planctomycetota bacterium | reverse complement strand
TCGAAGCCGCACGACTTGTCGATGAAGAGTTCGGCGAGGCCTGGACCGTGGAGTGCATGCCGTGGTGGCAGCAGCGAACGGGGGCTCTACCTGCGCCTTTGTTGCGCGACACTGAGGGCGGTGATCCTCTCGCTGCGGTGCGTGCCCCGCTGACAGCGGGTGATGTAGAGCGCTTGCGCAGCCTTGGTCGTGATGCGGCCGACGCTACGCAAGAAGCTCTGTTGAGCACACATCCAGGCGAACGCGAACTGGACGTCGCGGCGCGTTGGATCCACGCCTTGCGTGCGCGCGACCTGCAAGTGCCCGTGTGCTTGGTGGCCGCTGATGAGCGCGCGTATCGGTATCGTCATCCGATCCCTACCGAAGCACGCGTGCAGCGCAACGTGTTGGCGGGCATGTGTGCCACGCGTGACGGCCTGGTGGTGTGTCTGTCGCGCATCTTGAGCGTAGGCACGCCGAGTGCAGACCTTGTGCGCCGCCATGCTGCCGTCCGGCAGGTGGAGCGTGCTCTGCATGAGGCTACGCGCGCTGGTCAGACGCTCGGACAGGTGTTGCAGGCCGGCATGTCGGCCTACGCTAGCGTGGGCTTCGCCGAGGAATGGCAGCACCACCACCAAGGCGGTCCGATGGGTTACCGCACGCGTGAACGCATCGCTACACCCAACGATCCAACCTTGGTAGTAGCTGGGCAAAGCTACGGCTGGAATCCCTCCATCGCGGGCGTGAAAGCAGAGGACACGCTCCTTGTGGACAGTCGTGGCGTCGGCGAAGTGCTGACACGCATGACCGCTTGGCCGCTAGAAGACGGACGCCCGGCGATCGCGCAGCTACCTTAGGGCTGGTGATGCGCTGCGCGGCCACGCTCGACGTCGACGCGACTCAGGAGTCCCGCGCCAAGCAAGAAGAAGCCAATGACCGACAGCAGCGCCGCATCGGTGCTCGGCAAGACGGCAAAGGCCAAAGGCCCCAAAATGCCGGCGAACTTCTCCAAAGTAGAGAACAGGCCAAAGAACTCAGCCTGACGGTGCGCGGGCACCATGGATGCATACAACGAGCGGGAGAGCGCTTGGGCTCCACCTTGCACACAGCCGATGAGCCCCGCTAAGAGCCAGAAGTCAGCGGCTGTTTCCATACTGCGCGCCAACAGCGCCGCGATCACATACACGGCGATGGCCACGAACAGCATGGGCTTCGCGCCTGTGCTACGCGCGATGCGGCCGAAGAGCAGCGTCGCCGGAATGCCCACCACTTGCACCAACAAGATGGCCTTGAGCATGTCGGCAGCAGCGAGTCCCTTCTCATCGCCAAAGGTGGTGGCCATCCGGATGATGGTTCCGATGCCGTCGTTGTAGGCAAAGAAGGCCAGCAGGAAGATGAAGGCATCGCGCCGTTGACGCAGCTCTGTCAAGGTCTGCCAGAGCGCGCGTAACGCGGCGCTGACGCGCGTGTCGCGCTGGGTGTCGTGTCGGGTTTCCTTGACGCGCAAGAGCAGTGGAAGGCTGAACACCGCCCACCACAAGGCGACAAACAGCATGCTAGCGCGCACCGCGAGCTGGGGATCACTCTCCGAGCCGGGCAAGATCGGGTACAGCAAACTGGCCGCCACCGCGGCTAAAGCGAGGCCACCACCCAAGTAGCCCAAGGCATAGCCGCTCGTAGAGAGAGCGTCATAGTCTTTGGGCTCGGCCACATCGACCAACATGGCGTCATAGAACACGAAGCTGCCGACTGCACCCAAGTTGGCTAAGGCAAACAGCGTGCAGGCCAGCGCCGCTTGACCCTGTTGCACGAAGGCCAACGCCGCGCAGGCGCTCGTACCGAGCACCACAAAAGCCGTGAACCAACGCTTCTTGGAGCCGCGCGCATCTGCCAACGCCCCCAACAGCGGCGAGAGCAGCGCGGAGAGCACCAGTACCAAGGTGGTGGCCCAAGCAAAGCTGGTGCGTTTGGCATCGTCGCTCAGATCGACGGCCACATAGTTGCGGTACCAGACCGGAAACACCGCAGTCACCACGACGGTGTACATCGCGCTATTGGCCCAATCGTAGACAGCCCAGGCGCGCGCATCCGCGCGGGCTAGTCCACAGCGAGCAAGAAGCGTGTTTCCCACGCGCTGCAGGCTACCCTCGACCCGCAGGTGAGCGGTAGGCTCTCTTGGTGACTCTACTCCCGCCCGATCCCTATCCGTCGCTGGCTTGGTTGCAGGAGCGTGCCGTAGCTCCACTGGCCCCCAGCGAACTGGACGCCGCAGCCAAAGTTGCAGGCCTGCAGTTCACGGCTGCGGAAGTGCTGCAGATGCAACGTATGGTGAGTGAGAATCTCGCGGGTTATGCGCGCTTGCAGGCTCTGGCTTTGCCTTCGGAGTTGGAAGCGCCGCTAGTCTTCACGCCCCTCTTGCCAGGGCAGGCGCCGGTGAAGAGCAAGCTCGCGCTCACGGCGTGGAGCTATGAGGCGCAGCGACCTTTGCCCTCGAACCAAGAGGACATTGCCTTCGCTTCTGTGCTGGAACTAGCGGCGTGGATCAAGTCTCGTCAGATCAGCTGCGTGGAGCTGACCCAGCTGTATCTGGAACGCTGCCGTCGCTTGGATCCACAGCTGCGTTGTGTGGTCAATCTGCTGGACACCCAAGCGCTTGCAGAGGCGGAAGCCTTGGATCGCGAGCTAGATACCGGTCACTGGCGTGGCCCGTTGCACGGCATTCCCTACGGCGCCAAGGATCTCTTGGCGGCACGCGGCGCTCCGACCACCTGGGGCTCGGCCATCTATGAAGAACGCGTGATCGATGCCGATGCCACGGTCATCACCAAGCTGCGGCAGGCAGGTGCGGTGTTGCTGTGCAAGACATCCTTGGGCGAGTTTGCCTATGGCGATCTGTGGCATGGTGGGCGCACGCGCAATCCATGGGATACCAGCACAGGAAGTTCCGGCTCATCGGCTGGCTCTGCTGCGGCTGTGGCCTGCGCGGCCCTGCCCTTTGCCGTAGGCAGTGAAACACTGGGTTCCATCGTGTCGCCCAGCACCACGTGTGGTGCGACCGGCTTGCGGCCCACGTATGGCCGCGTCTCTCGCCACGGCGCAATGAGTTTGTCCTGGACCATGGACAAGCTGGGCCCGATCGCGCGTACAGCTGCGGATTGCGCGCTTGTGTTGGATGTGCTGCGCGGTACTGACGGGTTGGACGGTTCCGTGGTGGATGCGCCCTATGCGGTCGGTTCAGTCGCGACGCTGGATGGCTTGCGTATTGGTGTGCCGTCAGGTGCTTTTGACGAGGCCAGTGGACACAGGCATGTGCTCGACGAGCTGCGCAGCTTGGGTGCGACACTGGTCGATGTGGACGTACGCTTCGATGTGCCGCTAGGCGATGTGCTGGTCGTGCTGGTGGCCGAGGCCGCGGCACAGTTCGACGAGACCACGCGCAGCAACGCCGACGAACGTATGGTCTGGCAAGACGAAGCCGCTTGGCCCAACACCTTCCGGGCGGCGCGCCTCATGCCCGCCGTGGAGTACTTGCGCGCCCAACGCTTGCGCACGCGCGTCATGCAGCACATGGCACACCTCATGAAGGACGTGGACCTGCTAGTGCACCCTAGCTTTGCCACGGACTTGCTGTTGGCCACCAATCTGACGGGGCACCCTGTGGTGTGCGCTCCCGATGGTTTGGACAAGCGTGGCTTGCCACGCTCGATCACGTTTGTGGGTCAACTGTATGGTGAAGCAGATTTGACAGCCGCTTCCAGTGCTTGGCAACAACGCTATGGAGCGCTGCCTAGACCCCCGGTTCGTTAACACCCCGACGCACTCTATGAAGTCCCTACTCCCCGCCGTGTGTGCCTTGGTGAGCCTTGTGGCCTGCCAAACAACCTCCCAACCTGCCATGCAGTACCCTTCCTACCCTCAAGACGCCGTCGTCGAGGACTACCACGGCACTGCCATCGCAGACCCGTGGCGCGGTCTGGAAGACCCGGACAGTGCACCTACGCGTACTTGGATTGACGCGCAGAACGCCTTGGTGCGCGAGTACATCGACGCAGTGCCGCAGCGCGCAGCGATTGAACAGCGCTTGACGGCCTTATGGAACTACGAGCGGGTTGGGGTGCCCTTCGAGAAGAAGGGCCGCATCTACTTCTGGAAGAACGATGGTTTGCGCAACCAAGCGGTGCTCTACGTGCAAGACGATGCACAAGCCACACCGCGCGTGCTGTTGGATCCGAACTCGGTGCGGGCTGATGGCACCTTTGCCGTTGGTCAGACCGCAGTCTCACCGGATGGTGAGTTGCTGGCCTATGCTGGCAGCGAAGCTGGTTCGGATTGGAATGTCGTGCGCTTCAAGCGTGTTGCCAACGGTGTAGACCTGGCCGACAAGGTGGAGTGGGTCAAGTTCTCTGGACTGGCCTGGAACAAGGAATCCAGCGGCATCTGGTACAGCACCTATCCCGATCACGACACGAGCGGCAAGACGGCGCTGGCCAATCACCAACTGCGTTTTCACACGCTAGGCGCGGCGCAGTCTACCGATGTCTTGGTGTTGGGGCGCGCCGATCAACCTGAGTGGGGCTTCAGTGCCACGACAAGTGACGACCATGAGCTCCTCGTGGTTTCGCAGACGCAGGGCACCGAACAAAAGAACCGCATCTTCTTGCAGAGTTTGGCGGGTGGCGTGCAAGCCCCGCTGGAGTCACTGTTCGGTGACTTTGATGCGGGATACGAGTTCTTGGGCAAGCGCGGCAAGCGCCTGTGGTTCCAGTCGGACAAGGATGCGGCCAAGGGCCGTGTCATTGCGGTTGATTTGGATGCGCGCGAGCGGCTCATCACCATCGTTCCGGAAAGCGAGCACACCCTCGAGTCGGCACTCTTGGCCGGCAATCGCTTGGTGCTGTCGCGCATGGTGGATGCGGCGAATGAAGTCAGCGTGTACGAGCTCGACGGCACCTTCGTTGAACGTCTGCAGCTACCGGGGCTAGGCTCGATCGGTGGATTGTGGGGTGATCTCGATTGCGCGCGCTTGTACTACTCGTACTCGAGCTTCACTTCGCCCGGTGAGGTGCATGTGGTGGACCTGCCGCGCATGGAGTCCAAGCTCTGGCGCAAGCCGCAGCTCGTGTTTGACCCTGCGGACTATGTCACCGAGCAAGTGCGCGTCAGCAGCAAGGATGGCACACAGGTGCCGCTGTTCTTGGTGCGCCGCAAGGATGTGACGCCGAATGCACAGACGCCGACCTTGTTGTACGGCTATGGTGGCTTCAACATCCCGATCAAGCCTTCGTTCTCACCTGCCGTGCTTGGTTGGCTGGAACTGGGAGGTGTGTACGCCAGTGCCAACTTGCGCGGTGGTGGCGAGTACGGTCGTGATTGGCACCAAGCCGGCACCAAAGAGCGTAAACAGAACGTCTTTGACGACTTCATCGCCTGCGCGGAATGGCTGGTGGGCAGCGGGCGCACGAGCCCGAGCAAGCTCGCCATTCACGGCCGTAGCAACGGCGGTTTGCTCGTCGGCGCGTGCATGACCCAACGCCCCGAGCTGTTCGGCGCCGCGTTGCCTGGTGTAGGTGTGCTGGACATGCTGCGCTACCACCGTTTCACGATCGGATGGGCGTGGGCTTCTGACTACGGGCGCAGCGATGACCCGCAAGCCTTCCCCTACTTGATCAAGTACTCGCCGCTGCACACTGTGAAGGAAGGCGTGGCCTATCCGGCCACCATGGTGACCACGGGAGATCATGATA
>CAIKQM010000033.1 GCA_903829565.1 uncultured Planctomycetota bacterium | reverse complement strand
CGCGGAGTCGTCTCCGAGCCTTCCAAGTAACCGAGCTTGTCCAACACAGCCAAGCGCGCTTGCACCACACGCTGCTGCGCGCGGCGCAACTTGTCTTCGCGCTTGCGCGTCTCGCCGCGATGCGCCCAACGGTCAAAGCTCTTCTCCCAGGCCTCGTGCACACGCTCGCGGCCCACGCGCTCGACGAGGTGCAAGATCGAGCCATACGACAAGCGGAAGCGGCTTTCGACCGCTTCGGGAGCGTTCGACAGGATGCGGCGCAGCGGTGCCTCGAGCAGGTCCTTCTGCGAGAGCATCAGGTAGACCAAGCCTTCGCTGTCGTGGCCTTGGCGGCCTGCACGACCGGCCATCTGCATGAAGTCGCGCGTCGACACATAGTCAAAGCGCACACCATCAAACTTGCGCAAGCCGGCAAACACCACCGAACGCGCGGGTGCGTTGATGCCCAAGGCAAAGGTCTCGGTCGTGAACAGCAGACGGATCACACCGGCTGTGAAGAGCCGCTCGACCACTTCCTTGTGGATCGGCAGCATGCCGGCGTGGTGCCACGCGATGCCTTCGCGCGCCGCACGCATGATCTCCTCATCCAAGAAGCGGTCTTCCAAGCGGTACGCTTCGACCAGCTCTTCTTGCAGCTCCAGAATGTGCCGGCGTTCCTCGCGCGTCACGAGCTCCATGCCCGCCATGCGGCGTGCCAGACGCTCGCAGTCCTTGCGTGAAAAGCTGAACACGAGAGCCGGCAAATCGCCGCGTGCCGCTAGATCTTCCAGCAACGGCAACGGATCCGGCGCTTCCACGGCTTCGCGCGGCAGCCTGCGCCCGCCACCACCGCGACCACCACCGGCATGGCGTTCGCGCGGTTGGTGGCCCATCTCGCGCCTGCGCACCGTTTCCAGCGCACCAATGTCAAAAGGACCTGACACAGGTGTGTACAGCAGCCAGTGCAGCGGCACCGGACGGCGCACGGAACGCACGACGCGCATGTCGCGGCCGCGAATGTGTGACAACCACGCTCCCAACTCGTCGAGATTGGGCACCGTGGCCGAAAGGCACACAAAGCGCATGTGGGCGGGCGCAAAGATCAGCGACTCCTCCCACACCGAGCCGCGCTCGAGGTCGTCCATGTAGTGGACCTCGTCGAACACCACCCAACCCACATCCGACAAGGAGCGCGGGTCCTCCAGAATCGAGTTGCGCAGAATCTCGGTGGTCATCACCAGCACCTGCGCGCCGGGTGCAATGGTCACATCGCCCGTCATCAAGCCGGTGTCCAAGCCCTGCGCTCGGAAGTCCCGGAACTTCTGGTTCGACAGAGCCTTGATGGGGGCGGTGTAGATCGCCCGCCGTCCGCGCGCGACCGCATCATGGATGGCGTATTCGGCTACCAGGGTCTTGCCCGCCCCGGTCGGGGCCGAAACCAGCACATCCGAACCGGCCTCAATGGCTTCCACCGCCTCGGTTTGGAAGTCATTGAGCGTGTACCCCCGCCAAACCAAGGGCTGGGTGGGGCTAGTAGGGGGGCCTGAAGGTGCGCCTTCCGGTGCGCCCGATCGCGCAGTGGGGCGCCGCCTGCGCCCGCCTCGTGTGTGGTCTTGATCCAACGATTCTGTTTCCGTCCCGCTCTGCGTGCTTGAGCCTGCCGCGGGCAACCTGTATCTACCAAGTCAGGCGCAGCCTTGCGATGACACGAACCGCGGTTACGCCCGCAACCGGACTTTTCCCCACCCCGCACACCCCCAGCCGAGCTGGTCAGGTACCGAAACATGGAACTCAGCGACAAGAAGCCCAACCAAACTGCCCTCCAGCGTCACCTCGCCAACCTCAAGATCGTTTCGCGCCTGCTGGGTCACGAACTGCACGCCCAGCAGTCGGCCAAGGTGATTCAGTTGTCGCGCGATGAGGTGATCGAGATCCAGACGAGCATCGATCTCTACATCGAAGAGGCTTCGCGTCGCACGGTCACCACCGTGGCCGCCGAACCGACCACCACCTTGGTTGGTTCCCGCAACTGAGTGAGTGCACCCACCAGCATGTCCAAGTCCGCGCAACCTGCGAGATCCCGCCTCGGCCGCGTGCCGGTGTGGGTTCCGCCGGTCGTGTGCGTGGCGTTGGCTTGGTGGGCTATGAAGGTCGTGGCCGCGGATGCACCGCAGGCTGGTTTCACTACGGTGGATCCGGCTCTGTCAACGCTGCGCTTTGATGAGCCCTACGATCAGCGTTGGAACCGCCATTTGGCTGCTGCGCTAGCCAAGTTGCCGAAGACCGATGTGGAAGACCGTCACGGCTTGGAGCGCATCGGCGACGAGATCGCACTCTTGCCCTTTGTCGACCAAGTGGGCGAGGTGCGCGTGCTCTGGCCCGATAGCCTCGACATTCCCGTCAAGCTCAAGAAGCCCGCCGCGTGCGTGCGTGTTCGTCAAGAGCTTTTGACGGTGGCTGGCGATGGCACTCTGTTGCCGGGCGGTCATGATGTGCCGCCGCATGATGAGCAAGGCTTCTTGCCTGTGCTGGGCCCCAATGACGGTCGTCTGGACAACTTGGTTCCGGGCGACAAGTTGCCCGCCGGTCCGCATGCCGAGGCGCTGCGCCTCTCGCAGATGGTGCGGCCGGAACTCGATCGCGAGGCCTCGCTGCTCTTGGGGCCGATGGTGATCGATGCTTCGCAGGAAGCGCAGGCCTCCAAGGACCAACCCGGCGTGGTGTTGCGTCTGGAAGAGCGGCGTTTGGTGTGGTTTGGCCGCGCACCGTGGACCTCGGTGGGGGAGACCCCGCTCAAGGTCAAGGTCGAGAATCTGGAGCGCGCTGCGCGCTTGCTGGAGCCAGGGCCGAACATGAAGCCGTGGACCTTCCTCGACGTGCGCTGGGACAATCCAGACATCGTCTACGCCGACGCGCCGGAAACGAAGAAGGACTGAGATGCAGTGGCGCGCGGCGGCATGCGTGCTGGCCTCGGTGGTGGCCTTGCTGGCTGCGGCCTTGCGTTGGTGGCCGGGCGCGGAGCTGGGCTTGGGCTTAGTCGTGGCCGCGATCTGGTGCAGTGCGACACTTGTGCCCGCGGCGACCAAAGACGGCGCGCAGGCGGGCACGTTGCTTTTGGCCGCCTTGCCCTTGTTGGCCGCGGGCTGGGTGCTGGGCGTGGGTCCTGCGCCCACGTGGCTAGGCGTGTTGAGCAGCGCCTTGCTGCTGGTCTTGTGTTGGGCGGCGGCTGTCTACGCCGCTCGCGGCGGCCAGCGCGCCGCCCTGCGCCATGGTTGGGTCGTCGCGAGCGTGTATTTGGGTGCGCCCGTCTTGTGGGTCTGCGTGGAATGGGGCGGAGCACCCCACACCGGTGCGGCGCCTGCGTGGTTGCAGTGGGTGAGCCAGTTGTCGCCGCTCTACGCGCTGCTTGCGGCGGCTGCTGGGCACGCACAGCACGTGGGCTGGGCCTTGTTGGCGCCGTTGGTGCTGTGTCTGTGGACCCAGCGCGAGGCCGCCTGATGCTTGCAGCCAGTCTTCTCAGCCTGCTTGCCTTGGTTGCGCAGGTCCAGTCGACGCGCACCGCTGTGCACATCGTGCGGGTCGAGCTGTCAGGTCCGCTTGACAGTCTAGTACTTTTGACAGACCGCGGGCAGGTGCGCTACGACCACGCGCTGTCCAGCCAAGAAGCACTCTCCGTGTTGTTGCCCGTGCCCGCCGAAGAGGCGCGTGCCGCCTTGCAAGCGCGCGTGTCTTTGATGGGGCCGCGCGACGAGGGCGGCCTCGCGATGGGGCGCGCGCGCGTCACTGCGGTGCTGCCCCAGCATCCTGCACTCGACGAGCTGCCCGCGCAGTTGCGTGCGCGCGCCTTGCCGGTGCCGGCCAGCGGCGCACTTTCCATCGCAGGCGTGACACTCGCCGCGTTGGGAGCCGTGCTGGTCTGGGTGCTGCGTGCACGCGCGCGCGCGGCTGCGCTGGTGGCTATCTTGGCGACGCTGGGTGTGGTGCTGGTGCGTCGCGACCGCGTCGCGCCCACCATCGAGGTGCTCGAAGCCGATGCGCGCAGCGCGGTGTGGCTGGCGCGCCAGGTCAGCGCGCGTGCCTTGCCCTTGCCGCCGTTCGAACAAGCATGGAGCGCCTACACCGTGCCCGCGTCGGTGCCTCTGGTCATCGAGGCCCAAGGCGATCCCGCGCAAGCGCTGCTCACGCTCTTGGACGGCTTGGTGGTGGTGGAGTCCCCTTGGGTGGCCCCCGGCGACCTTCTGCGCGCCGAACGCAACGATTTTGAGTCCTTGGAAACCGTCTACACCCGTCAAGACGGGGTCTGGAAGGCCCACGGCCCGTGGTTGCGGGGGACGGCACTGCCGCCGGCGCAGCGGATCGAGGCCCCACCCGGCTGGTTGGCGGCCGGTTTGCCCGTCGAAGGGGAGGTTTGGCTGGGTCGCCGGACCTCGGAACGTGCAGAAAGTTGGCTGCGCTACCTGCGCTAGAGTTTTTTTCGATTGCCACACCCCTCGCCCTCCGCTACCTTCTTCGGCCCGGATTTTCGCAACGCACCCGTTTCGGTCTTGATCGCCTGCCCAAGCAGACGGATCCAAAACCAAACCTGCGGCGCAATCCCCTCTAGAAGACTGCCATGCACGCGACCTCTCACGTCCGCTCCGCCACGCTCACCGAGCGTTGGATCGTCCTCGACGCCTCCCAGACCACGATCGGCCGCCTCGCTGCGACCGCCGCGACCGCGCTGATGGGCAAGGACACGCCCAACTACACGCCGAGCGAAATGAACGGCGCCTTTGTGGTGGTCATCAATGCCGAGAAGCTCAAGATCTCCGGCACCAAGGCCTCGTACAAGTACTACGACTACTACACCGGTTACCCGGGTGGTAATAAGGAAGTGCCGTTCGCGCGCAAGCTCGAGCGTAGCCCCGAGGACATCGTGCGCCTCGCCATCAAGCGCATGCTCCCCAAGAGCGTGCTCGGTCGCGACATGCAGCGCCGCCTCAAGATCTACGCTGGTGCCGACCATCCGCACGCAGCCCAAAAGCCGGTCGCGCTGACGAAGATGCGCAAGTAACCCCCTGGTTTGCACAGCACAGATCCGCACAGCACACACCTGACTATGAGCACGACGAACATCACCTGGGGCCTCGGCCGCCGCAAGACCGCCACCGCCCGCGTGCGCCTGATCCCGGGCGCCGGCGGCTTCCTCGTTAACGGCCGCGACATGCGCGAGTTTTTCTGCACGGTCGACGCGCAGAACACCGCGATCGAGCCGCTGAAGGTCACGCTGACCGAGGGTCAGTACGACATCCACGCTCAAGTCGAAGGTGGCGGCCCGAACGGCCAAGCCGCCGCGATCACGTTGGGCATCGCCCGTGCGCTGAAGAAGATCAACCCGGGCTTCGACTCGGTGTTGCGCCAGCACGGCTTGCTCACGCGCGATAGCCGCATGAAGGAACGCAAGAAGTACGGCCGTCGTGGCGCACGCCGCGGCTTCCAGTTCAGCAAGCGCTAATCTCGAGCGCTCGTCTACTGCCGGGCCTTGGCTCGGCTGGCACTGGGCCCGACCGTCCTGCGTGGATGGCCGGGCTTTCGTGTTTACTAGAGCATCTTCCTATGGCTGGTCACTCACACTCCGCCAACATCGCCGCACGCAAGGGCGCGGTCGACAAGAAGCGTTCGAAGAACTTCAACAAGCTGTCGGTGAACTTGATGTCCGCCGTACGCCAAGGCGGGCCCGATCCGGACGCCAACTTGAAGTTGCGCTACGCCATCGAAAAGGCGCGCGCCGGCAACATGCCGAAGGAGAACATCGAGCGCGTCATCAAGAAGGCCGCTGGAACGGCCGAGGGCCAAGGTCTCGAGGAGTTGACCTACGAAGGGTACGCGCCCGGCGGCGTGGCGCTGGTCATCACTTGCTTGACGGACAACCGGCATCGCACGGCACCCGACCTCAAGCACATCTTGGAGAAGCACGGCGGCAGCTTTGGCGCGCCGGGTTCCGTGTCGTTCCAGTTCGCGTTCAAGGCCATCGTCGGCTGCGAGCGTGGCGGCAAGAGCGAGGAATGGTGGTTGGAGCGCGGCCTGGAGGCGGGCGCGGATGATGTGAAGGTGGAAGGCGAGTACGTCACGGTCCTTGGGCCCGCGACAGAGTTTTTGACACTCAAGAAGGCCATCGAGGAGACCGGTGCACGCATCGTGTCCTCGGAAACCGGCTACACGCCCCTGACGGCCATCCCCGTGACCGACAAGGAGCAAGCGCGCGCGGTCTTGAAGCTCGTCGACCTCTTGGAGGACAACGACGATGTGCAGAATGTCTATGCCAACTATGACATTCCGGCCGATTGGATCGCGGAATTGTCCTGAGATGACGGCCTTTTTGGCCGATGTCCACGGCTGAGTCGGACGCCGAGTTGCACCAAGTGCCGTCCGAACGGACAATCTACGGGCCTGCGGCGTCCGCGCCACGAGCCCCCGACCGCGCCGCCTACTCGGTGGCGCACGACCACGACTGCTTAGGACCGAACAGGACCAATCATGGGTGATGGATTGCGCACGATCCGTGTCGTGTCTCACGACGACAGCTTGATCGCGTCCGTGAAGAACGCCGCGCAGGCCTTGGAAGGTTGGGAGTCGGCGACGCATGCGACCGTCGATGAGCTGCTGGCAGCGCCCCCGGTTGCAGGCGATGTGATCTTGCTCGACGCGTGGATGCGCGGGGGCAATGTCTATGAGACCTGCCGCAAGTTGGCCGGCAAGACGCGTTGCCGCACCTATGTGGTCGTCGATCACCAGAACACGATTGCCGAGCCGATCGCGCGCTTTTGCGGCGCGACGGGCACGCTCAAGCGTCCGCTGGCGCCCAGCAAGTTGCGTGCGGCGTTGGATGCGACGGGTGGACCTCGTCCGAATCTGCCGCAAGAGGCGCGTGGTACGGACAAGAGTGCGGCTTTGCCCGAGCGTCTGTTGACGGACCTGGCCGGTAAGCGTGATGAGTCGCTGGTGTCCGCGGCCACGGATCCGGAAACGAGCCTGTTCAACTACGCGTTCCTCAACTTCAAGCTCGATGAAGAGTTCAAGCGCGCCAAGCGCTTTGGCACGCCTTTGTCGGTGGTGATGTTGGGCTTTGAGGGCGCGGCGGATCCGTCGGTGCTCAAGGAGCTGGCCGCGATCTTCCTGGAAACGTCGCGCGACACGGATGTGTTAGGCCGTTTTGACGAGAACACCTTCTTGTTCTTCTTGCCTCACACCGGGCTGGATGGCGCGGGTGTGATGGCGCGGCGCGTGGGAGAGATGGCCGCGCAACGCGGGTTGAGCGATCTGGTCGGTGATGCCTTGCAGATCTCGGTGGGCATCGCGACCTTCCCGTGCGCGGATATCCAGCGCCGCGAAGACTTGTTCGCGCGTGCGCGCAATGCACTCTTGCAGGCGCGTCAAAAGGGCGGGGGCGTTGTAGCACTCAGCTAGCCTTGCGCTTGGCTGTGCTGCCGCACACGAAAGTCCGTGGAGTCGCCTCCTGATCTAGCCCTGCTACAGGGGGGCGACGAAGCCGAATGGAGCCGCGTCGAGCGCATGTACGCGCCCAGGTTGGCTGCGTACCTTGCGCGTCGTGTGCGGGATCGCGAGGCGCGCGAGGACATTGTGCAGGAGTGCTTCCTTGTGGCCGTGCGCAACATTGCGCGCGTCGATCCGGCCCTGGGTTTCGAACCGTACCTGTTCAACATCCTGTCGACGCGCACGATCGATTGGATGCGGCGCCAGCGTCCCGTGCAGTTGTCAGGGCTCGGGATGGAGGAGAGTGCCGCGAGCTTCGACTTCGTGGCTGCCCCGCCCGAGACGCCGAGCAGCATCGTGCGGCGTGACGAACTGGAAGAGAATGCGCGCCGCTTGTTGGGGGCGGCAGCGCGTGCTTGGTGTCAAGAATCCTTTACAGCACAAGCCTTCGAGCGCGTGGCCGTGGTTGAAGGCCTGCTCGTGCGCGGTCAGCGCAACAAGGATGTGGCCGCACGTTTGGGACATCGCGATGACACCGTGGTGGCGGGCATCAAGTTTCGCGCCTTGAAGCGCCTGGCCGAGCTGGTCGATGAGTTGGCCCAAGGCAGCAGCGTCAAGGCGGCCGTGTTGGCCCACCTCGCGCACGAAGAGCGTGGTCCGGATGTGGACTTTGCGGCGGCGTGGAGTGCAGCGCGGGCCGCCTGTCCGCCGCGTGCGTGGATGCTCGGGTTGGTGCAGCAGGCCTCCACACCGGAGCAGGTGCATGTGCGTTTACATGTCCCTGACTGTGCGGGCTGTTCCGTGGAACTCGATGCTTTGCGCCGTGATCCGGCCAGTTTGGACATGCAACGCATCCTGCCCACCATCGAGCGTTCCCGCCGCGACAGCTTCGGCGACACCTAGCGACTCTGTTTGCGGTAGGCTCGTGGCATGGTCTGCACCGCACT
>CAIKQM010000032.1 GCA_903829565.1 uncultured Planctomycetota bacterium | reverse complement strand
CCAGCCAGCCTGCGCATACATGGACTGCGTGCCTTCGTCGCGCACGTCTGAGTCCGAGCTGTCATCGCCATCCAACAGCGTCATAGCCGAGACTTCGGCGTTCCAGTAGCCCTTCTCCCAGCGCACACGCGCCGCATCGAGATAGCGCTTCCAGATCCACTCACGATCGTCATCAAAGTCGAGCCGGCCCACTTGCAGGTAGGCGCCGTAGCCCCACGGGTCGTCTTGACGCATCCAGACTTCATTGAGCTTGAAGTTGAAGCCGCGGTCGTCTTCCCCATTCTCGTCGAGATAGGCCGAGTACTCCACGCGCGGCGACACCAGCACCGAGGTGGACTCGGTAGGCAGCCACAGCAGCTGCAAGCGCAGCGCAGCGCGCGGACTATCAACTTGATCGCCGATGGTCTCATCCAGATCGCGGTTCGATTCGCGCGTCCACTTGGTATCCACCAAAGCACCGAAGCTCAGCGTCTCGCTCAACTGCAAGGAGCCAGGAATGTAGTCTTCGGCATCAACACGGCGCACCTCTGTGCGGCGCTGAACCATACGTTCCGGCGCGAGCTTGGCCTCAAGCAACGACTCCGGCTTGTCGAGCTCGGTGTCTCCCGACAACTGCAGCTGGAAGTCCATGACCTCTAGCACACGCTGCGGTGCTTCTCCCTTGATCGCATCAATGCGTCCGGCGATGCGATCGCGTCCCTCACCACGCTTGGACACTTCTTTGGCAACGATCTTGCCGCCTTTCCAGCGTCCTTCGACTTTGACACGCACGCCTTCCAGCTTGTCGAGGCTCACATCGCGCCATTCCGTTTCGGAAGTGACATCGACGCGCAAGCCCAGCAGCTCAAAGCGCTGGTCGAGGCCGCTCACTCGTACAGCGGTGCCGATGAGCTCCTCTTCGTCGGCGGGCTCTACGACCTCCACCTCGGAGACCACGAAGACTGTGTCGCGCAGATCGCCCTTGGCTTCGATCCAATGCCCCACACGCAACTGCGCGAGCGTGGGCTTGTCGCCAGAAGGCTTGGTTTCCTGTGCCCACAGAGCACCTGCGGTCACACACCAGATCACAAGCAAGAGCAAGCGGTTCATGAGTCGAGTTGAGCGGTTGCCTCCGCAGCGGTGCGGAGTAGGAACGGCACGGCATGCCGTGTACGCGGACGCGGCATATGAACGAGGGCCATGCGCAAGGCATTGAGTGCCATCCACAGGTGCCACTGGGGCGACTCTGTATGGGAGCCTAACGCAGCGAGGAAGGCGTGTTCGGCATCGCGCTGACCGCGAGCATCGCACTCGCCCAACACCGCCGCCATGCGCGCGTGCAGCAGCGCATTCGTGGGATCTTGCTCGGGCGCTCCTTGGCCGGCCAAGTCTAGATCTAGCAGGGTGCACACCTCGCCGTGGATCAGCACCTGCTTCTCATAGAAGTCGCGGTGCACATTGCAACGCGGTGATGTATCCAAAACCACGAGCGCACGCAGTTGAGCCAACACCCGACGCGCAGACCAGTCGAGTTCCGCGCCTGCAGCGGTAAGACGGGCGACAAAGCGTTCACAGGTCGCGTACTCCGCGCGCGCATCGTGTACGGATTGACCTCCCGTGCCGCCGCTCTCGCGCCAGCAACGCAGCAACT
>CAIKQM010000031.1 GCA_903829565.1 uncultured Planctomycetota bacterium | reverse complement strand
CGCTGCGCTTCACGCATGTGCTCGGAGCCCGCGATACTCGCGCCTCAGGCGCACAGCTCGTGGCGCAGGAGCTGGCGCGTGCTGTGCCGCGCGGCCGCGTGCTGATCGATCGCTATGGTCCCGATGTCGAGCTCGATCGCGAGTCGTTGTTGCTGTTGCGGGAGCTGCGCCAAGCACGCGGCGAAGACTTGCGTGTGCGCGAAGCAGCCCGCTTAAGCGCTCTGGAATCGGGTGCCCTGCAGGGCGGCGTTTCCGCCGTGCGCATCGAAGAGCTGTTGGATGGAGACGAGCGCGACGGCTCCATCGCTGTCAAGCAAGGTTTACAGGCGCGTGGCGCCACACCGCAGGCGGTGCTGCAGTCGGTTGCCGTCACGCATGTCTTGGAAGTGCGCCGCCGCAGTGCGGGTGATCTTGCGGCCGTGGACCGCTACCACCTCTACGCGCACCTATGGAGCACGGGCCGCGAACTGGCGCGCATCGATCCCAGCAGCACAGTCAGCAGCTCCGGCACGGCATCCTCCACTGCGGACGAAATGCTTTTGCCGGTCGAGATGGACTTCCCGCTGACGGCCTTGTGGAGCGTCAACCGCCCGGGACCGGCTCTGCGCTTACTGGCCCTGACGCCTTGAGGGCTCTCTAGCCCTGCAGCGCGATCTGGTCCACGCTGAAGCCGCCGGTCGTATCGACTGCCGACACCGACAGCATGGCGCGCCGGCCGCTGCCTTGCACAGGGGTCAGCGAGCGCATGCGCAGGCCGTTAGGAATACTTGACACGCTCGGCATCAAGCCCCGCAAGCGCGTCAAGGTGATCGGCACCAGGTTGTAGCTGGCCTTGCACTGGCTCTGGACGATGTCAGCGAAGCCGTCGGGGTCCGTCAGCTCCAGCACCAAGTGCCCGAGCGGATCCAAGTACAGCTCGACCGAGGGTTGCGTGCTGCTCACGGTGCTGTGCGTCTGGATCACAGCCACCGCATCCACATCCGCGCTGCTGAAGGCACCCGAGTTGTCCCACACGAGTTGCCCGTAAGCATCGACCGACACGCCTTCGACAGCATCCACCAAGCGCACGCGCCGTACTGCTTGCAAGTCGAGCAAGCCTTGGGTGTGCAGCGGATGCCCGTTGAGGTCGGCCAGGTCGAACGCTTCACCACCGGCGACAACCGGATTGAAGGGGCTGATGCTGTTGGTGGTCGCGTTGGCCAAGACCGGCACGCAGCCACCCATGCCGCTGAATGTGCCCCACGGAGCGGCTAGCGCCCCTGCAAAGCCCGTACTGGGACCGTAGTAGCGCGAGGGGAAGCGCGCGTAGTCGATGCCATTGCTCGAGACCTCGACGAAGAAGGCTTCACTGAAGACTTCCGCGCCGTACAAGAAGCCATTCTCGTACACGGCCAGATCCGCACCTGGGCCATCGATCGCATCGACGCCAAGCTCCAAGGTCAAGCTGCCGCCGATGCCTAAGGAGTGCACATGCAACGAACCTTGTTGCAAGCCAGAGCCCTGCGGTGCACCCAAGGCATTGAGCGGATTGGCGATGCCACCGCCGCCCGTGCCCGAAGTTTGGGCAACGACCTGCACGGCAAAGCGACTCTGCGCAGCCGCTGGCACGGCGAGCAGCCCGATCCACAGTGCGAGCAATGTGCGCGTAGGTTGCATGTCAATCAAAGCTGACAGTGGTGGTGCCTACAGAACGCCCGTCGCGTGTGCGCAACAAGCCTTGCAAGGCCAAGTGCGGGCCTGGCGATTGCCACGCACACGATGCGTTGCCCAGCGAGTCGATGCTGCCTTTGGCAATGCGTGTCCAAGCGCTGGGGGCGATAGCCGATGTGAACGGCGCATCGCTCCAGCGCCATACGGATTCGGAGCCGCTCCACAGCTGGCGCGGTGCAGCCAGCAGAGT
>CAIKQM010000030.1 GCA_903829565.1 uncultured Planctomycetota bacterium | reverse complement strand
CGATGTGGCCGATGAGGTAGTGCGTCTTTACAGCGAAGGCGTGCGCCACCAAGATTTGGACGCGGATCCTTGGTCCGAGGATGCGCTGCGTACGTGGCTTGAGGCCGCGCGAGCACTCGTTGCGAGTGTGGTCAGTTATCACACGCAAGCCGCTCCATCGTTCTCCAAGCTCAAGGATTGGAAGTCGGCGTTTGAGACGCTGCTCGACTTGCACTCCTCGTGGTCCGCCGTTACGGATCCTTCGCGCTCCATCGAGGCGGCGCGCGCGTCTTGTGCCAACGACTCGCTTTTCAAGTGCCTCAAGATCAAGCCGGACAAACACCAGAAAGCCTTGGTCACTGCTCTGGGCCACGACCATGCAGCCTTCGCGCAAGCCACACGGAGCTTGTACGAGTTGCTGCGCGATGTGCCGCTGTTCGACCGGGAGTTCCATCAGGCTGCCCGCGGCTTGATGCAGCGCATGCTGCTGCACGCAGGCGAAGGTCTGCGAATCCGCGCAGTGGTAGCGCAGTCCGACTTGTTGCGCCTGGCACGCACTGTTGTAGAGCTACATCCCGAAGTACGCCGCGCCGAGCGCGCGCGCTTACGGCAAGTTCTTTTGGATGAAGTCCAAGACACCGATCCGCAGCAGTACGCCTTGGTGCGTCAACTTTGCTTGCAGACCGAAGCACGGACTCAAGAAGGCTCAGCCCATGCACGCCCCGGGCTCTTCATTGTCGGTGACCCCAAGCAGTCGATCTACGGCTGGCGCAATGCAGACTTGCGCGCTTTGGAGACCTTCGAGCACGAGCTTGAGCGCGATCACCAAGCGCAGGTATACGACTTGGTGCGCAACTTCCGCAGCACGCACAACATCCTCCACACAGTGAATGCGGTCGTAGAACCAGTAATGGAAGCCGAAGCTGGGGTGCAGCCCAGCTTCCGCGCACTGCAACCACACCGCAGCGAAGTAGGCGAAGTTCCTATCGCCATGGCTATTTGGGAAGTACCTCCGCAAGCGGAATCCAACGCCAGCAAAGAGGACGAGTTCTGGGAGAAGAACGACACCAGCGCGCAGGCACGGCGCCGGCTCGAGGCACAAGAGCTCACTCGTGAACTCCAAGCCCAACTCAATGCAGGCATCAAGCGTTCCTCCATCGGCATCTTGTCCGCCTACACAGGCGGGATCACCGTGCTGCTCGAAGCGCTGCGCGATGCTGGCATCCCCTACGAGTTCGCGTCCGACCGCAGCTACTACCGCCGTCGTGAAGTGCGCGATGCCGTGGCTTGGCTCGCATGCATCGTCGATCCCCAAGACAAGCTGTCGTTCGTGGCTGCCTTGAAGTCCCCTGTGTGTGGCCTGACTGACCAGCGCATGGTGACCTTGATGCAACGCGACTTGCATGCACTGGCCGCACGGCATGAGCAGTACTCACAGGAGGCGCGTCAAGAACTTTTGCGAGCGTGTGACGACCCCAACAGCGATGCCGCGCTCGTGCATGCCATGGAAGCGTTGTGGGTGCTGCGCGACCTCTTGGCTAATGGCAATGTCGAACAGTTCTTGGCTGCGTTGCGCGACTTGCTCGGGCCGGAGCCCTTGGAGGCGGCTCGCTACTTGGGCGAGTGGCGTGCAGCCAATCTCGCTCGCTTCTTCGAGCAAGTGCGCGTCCACTTGCTCGAGCATGGCGGCGAGGCCCTGTCCCTCTTGGCACTGCTACGAGATTGCCTGAAAAACGGGCGCCGCGAGGGTGATGCACCCGCAGGCGAAGCCATCGATGCAGTGCGCGTGATGACCGTACACTCGTCCAAAGGGCTGGACTTTGAACAGGTGTATGTGGTCGATACCGCGCATGGCAAGAACAACAAAGAAGCCCCCACGGCGTGGGATGAACAAACCAAGCAACTACGGCTCTTCCAACGGCCCAGCCCGTTGTGGTTCCTAGCGCGTCGAGCACGTCAACGGCGCGAAGACGCTGAGCGCGTGCGCTTGTGGTATGTGGCTCTCACACGCGCGAAGAACCGCTTGTGGGTGAGTGCGCCCCTGTCTCCCACAACAACAGGCGAAGGCCAAGGCAGCTTCCACGCCTTGATGGCCCGCACTATCCCGCAGGAAGTGCAACTAGGAACTCGTTTGCGCGCGCACGCAACGGCATGGCGTGCAGGTTCCCAGCCCGAACCGCTATGCATCTCTACGCCAGTTTGGACGGTGCGGACAGTCATCACGGACATGGAAGCACCGCGCACCGCAGCGGTGTCCGTCCAAGTCCACGACACGAGTGCCCGCGACGAAGCGGAGATGCTCGCCCTTCAAACACTCCGCACGAGTGCACAGCAACGGGAGCAGCGTCCGCTCTTCGCCGCCGCCTCGTCGCTGGCGCACCTTGAACAGGTTGCACCGGAAATGGATGCACCGGCGGTTGTGACTCCGACGGGGCGCACACCTCTCGCTGCGCGCGCGGCAGGAACGGCTGTGCACGCGATCTTCGAGACACTGCCTAGTGATGATTGGGAAGGTGGCTTGGCCGCGATGACTCCAGCACGCATTCAGCACTTGGTGCGTCAGGCACTCGTGCACACCCCCCACGATCAGGACACTTTCGCCGAAGCGACGCAAAGCGCACTAGACACATGGCAGAGCTTCCGATCCTCGGCGCTCTGCACGCAATTGGAGCAAGTTTGGCCGCGCGTGATCGCGCGCGAGTTGCCGCTGTTCGTGGCAGCACCAGCCCGCGAAACCGAAGGTGCTGTACACGGCCTGCGCGGTACAGCCGACATGGTCTACCGTGACCTGGATGGCTCACTCGTCGTTGTCGATTGGAAGACCGATCGCGTCGCAGACTTGGCCACTCGTAGCCAGCAGTATGTAGAGCAACTCAAGATCTACGCGCTCGCCCTGCGCGCTGCCCTCGATTTGGACTACACACCGCGTTGCGAGCTGTGGTTCGTAGCACAAGGAGTCCTTCACAAGTGAGCACACGCACGCGCGATGCAGGTCTGGATGCCGCTCGTGGCTTGGCGATGGGCTTGATGATCCTCGTCAACAACGCTGGCGACTGGAGTCATGTCTACGCACCCTTGCGCCATGCTGAATGGCACGGCTTTACGCTAGCTGACCTTGTTTTTCCGCTGTTTTTGTGGGTTTCTGGTGCAGCAGCGGCCTGGTCTCTGGCGCGGCTGCGTGATGAAGTCACCATGGGCAAGGTGACTCATTCCGCCGGT
>CAIKQM010000029.1 GCA_903829565.1 uncultured Planctomycetota bacterium | reverse complement strand
GGCCACATTTGAGGCAATCATGCGCGGCTCATCGCGCTCGAGGATGCGCACTGTCCAGCCTGCTTGACGCAAGCACCAAGCACTGGCGAGGCCGGCGATGCCACCACCTACGACCACGGCTGTACGCTCGGGATGCACGTTCATTCCGGTTCCAGCGTGGCCGCCAGCGGATACCCGCGGGGACGCGCCAGCGAGTGCACTTGCTCTACGTACAACTCACCACGCTCCAAGCTCGTGATCTCGACGACCGCGGCTCCTTCGTCGTGGACCTCCCATGTCAGACGCTCGGCTTCGACCAACTCCTTACGGAACAAGCTGATCAACAGCCCGGTGACAAACTCGAAGGTCGTCGTGTTGTCGTTGTGCAGAATCACCTTCCAGCGTGGTGCGATGCGCATCTCTTCGATGGCAAGCGTCTCCAGCTGACGGCGCGGTGCTTGAGCACAGCCAGGGTGAGCAGCAACAACCATGGTGCGTTCCTGAACGTCAGTTTAGGCGCTCGGACGCGGTCCAGCCATACGCACGAGGAGTGGTCGCACGGCTTCTAACACGCGTCGTGCATTGCCTTCCCAGGTCAGGTCACGCGCCACGATTGCGGCGCGCGCAGCGTTCCCCAAGCGGGAACGGAGCTCGTTGTCGGTTGCCATGCGCGCCAACGCATGGTGCAAGGCTTCTGCATCGTTGGGCGGCACCAACAGCGCCTCGTGTCCATCCGTCAGCACTTCGCGCAGGTTCGGTTGGTCCGGCGCGATGGTGGGCAGTCCCGCAGCCATGTACTCGAACAGCTTCAGCGGCGAGGCATAGGGATTGATGGCCGGCACCAAGGCCACATCGAACGCCGGCAAGAGGTTGGCGATCGCGGCGTGCGGCCGCGGACCAGCAAAGTGCACGCGCGCTTCCACGTTCAACTGCCGCGCACGCGCCACCAGTCCTGCATGGGCGGGGCCTTCGCCCACGAGCACAAGGCCGGCATCACGCAGCTGTGGAGAGGCGAGTGCATCGAGCACAAGATCGAGGCGGTGCCAGTCGCGATAGTAGCCCACGAAGCCGAACAGCAAGCGTCCGCGCAGAGCTTCGGGTAGCTCAAGGCCCGCATACGCTGCTTGTCGTGCTGCGGGACGATCGGTCCAGCAATAGTGCTCCAGATGCACGCCATTGTGCGTGACGAAGAGCCGCTCGCGCGCCACGCCCATCTCGACCAGCATCTCGGCCAGCACTTGCGTCACCACGCACACACGATCCGCGCTTTGGAAGATGCGTTGCTCGACACGGCGGGCGCGTGCGGGGAACGACAGCCCGCGTGTCTTCGACAACTCGAGCACCATGGGGGAGTTGACCTCCAACACCAACGGCACACCTGTGGCGCGTGCTGCTGCTACACCGCCGCTGTTGCCAAAGGCATAGCGTTCGTAGATGAAGTCGATGCCATCTGCGCGCACGGCCCGCTCGATGCGCGGGCGTGCCCACGAGCTGTACTGGTACTCGGCCAGTTCGCGCACAAAGTTCGGCACCAACGACATCCAGTTCCAAGCGCGCGTAGAAGTGGCGGGCTTCGCAGCACCCGTGCGCTGCACCAACGCCAACTCGTGGACCTCGCAGCCAATGGTGCGGAAGGCCTGTTGCATCGAACGGATGTGCACCGCTTGGCCGTCTTCGGCTTGTGTGCGGTGGTGGTACAGCAGTTTCATGACTGCGCCTTGTAAGGAGATTGGACGGCGCCCTGCAGCACGTGTTCCAAGGCAGCGCAACTGGCATCCCAGTCGAGATGGGCGATGGAGGCCCGCAACGCCTCACGTTCGCGCGGTTGGTGCAGCACCGCACGCAATGCGTCTGCAACGGCTTGCGGTGTCCGTTGCTGCACGAGACCTCGTGCAGCATGGCCCAGCAACTCTGCCGTGCCGCCGGCTTCGGTGGCGACCACCGGCAAGCCGCAGGCCAGCGCTTCCAGCACCACATTGGGCCGGCCTTCGCGTCGGCTGGTCAGCAGCAGCACATCGGCCGCGTTGTACCACTGCGCGAGTTGCGCCGGCGCGCACTCCGCCTCGAAGCGCACGCGCCCTTGCAGGTCAGGACGCGCGCTACGCGCCTTCAGGTCCGCTTCCAGAGGGCCGCGCCCGATGAGCACAATCTGCTCGAGTTCGGCTCGCGGCACCAAGGCGGCAGCCTCGAGAGCGAGCAGCGGATCCTTGCGTTCGATCCAATGGCCTACGACGAGCGCGATGCGTCCAGGCAGGCTGAGACCGATGTGGCGGCGCGCATCGGTCTGGTCCAGAGGCTGGAACAGGCGCCCGTCGACACCATTGGCTGTCAAGTGGCCTTGACGAGCGGCTCCGAGCTCATCCAAGGTCTGGACTAGCTGGGCCGAGACCGCACACCAATGTCCAGCCGTTTTGACGGCTGCGGCCAGTTCAGCGCGCAAACCTGCTTCGCCAGCGACCTGCAGCACATCACTGCCGCGCCCGTGCACCACGAAGGGCCACCCGCGTGCCTTGCAGCCGTACACCGCTTGTGCGGCCGGCCATGCATAGTCCGCGATGACCACATCCGGCGTAGCACCCGCCTCCAAGGCCTTGCAACCAGCCGCAGCAAAGCGTCGCGCATTGCCGCGCGCGGCTCCGGGCCAATGCAGGTAGCGAGGCCGTACAATGTTCAGACCTGCGCGCGACTCGTGCTGCGGTTCCGCACGCAGCTCGCGGTACTCGCGCGGCCCAATTGGCAACGGCCACCACGGCACAGGGCGCACGATGCGCACTTGGTGCCCGCGTGCCGCCATGCGCAGCCAGCGTTCCTCCGCGAAGATGCCTTCGCGCGGCCGCGCAGGCGAAGGATACAGCGAGGTGAGGACAGCGATCTTCACGCGCGTGCGGCTCAAGGACCCAAGCGCCGCGCCAGCGGCGAGGCATGGTGCAGCACCAAACGCCACTGGCCTTCACGCAGCAAGTAGAGATTGGTGCACACAGCTTTGAACTCCGGGTCTTGGTTGGCGTCTTGCATGCGCAAGTGTTCTTCACACGAGACCCAACCCAAGTCGCCCATCACACGCAGGTCCACATCCGCCAGATCGAACGACAGTTGCGGCCTACCAGCGAAGATCGCCCGCCACGAACCGAAGACCTGCTCGCGTCCGACCAGCATCTGCGCGCCCGGATGCACGCAACGGATGCTCTCGTCGTCATCCCAGATCGCCAGCATGCTCTCGAGGTCCAAGGCCTCGAACGCGCGATAGAACGCGCGGTTGGCGCGTGCGAGCTCCTTTGTGCGATCCCAAGCTTCCACCACGCGTGCATGATCGCCGTCTACCGCCCGTGGGGGCAAGCGGTATCCTGACAAGGCCGGGCAACCGGCCCCCCCTATGCGCACCACGCCCATCGCGACCACCCTCGCCACCTGTGTCAGTCTCCTTTCCGTCGGTGGCTTTGGCCTGGCCACAGCGAGCGTCGCGCAAGAAGGCCTGTACCTGCCGCAGCTGCGCCTTGCCGAACGCGTACTGGACGAGGCCGAAGCCGTGCGCGTCGCGCAGCAGGCCTTGGTGCAGACACGCGCTCTCGTAGGAGTCGACCCGGCAACCTTGCGCTTCGAGCGCGTCGTCTTCTTGCCCTTGGGCGTGTTGGGCACGACGGACAAGTGGACCGTGCGCTTCCGTCAAGAGCACGGCGAGGTGCCCGCGCAGCAAGCCGCCGTGAATGTGCTGCTCGATCTGGAGGGGCGCGTCCTTTCGGTGCAGTCGACCGCGTTCGTGGGGCTTGAACTCTTGTCGGCGCTACCGTCCGTAGGCGCGTCGCAAGCCGAGCAAGTCGCGCGCGCGAGCTTCCGCACGGAGACCGGTCGCGTGGCGACACGCGTGACCACACCGCGCTTGGTCTGGAGTGCGCCCTTGGATGCAGTCGGCTTGCCGTTGGTCGCGCAGCCGCGCCTCGCGTGGTACTTGGAAGCCTACGACGAACCTGCCGAGTCCGAACCTGCAGGTCGGCGTCTGGCGATCGATGCCGAACGCGGCGTGTTGTTGTGGAGCGCCGAAGCGATCCATCACTTCGACGTACGCGGAACGGTACGCGCGTTTGTGACTCCTGGTTTCGCACCGGACAGCGCTGCCAACCCTGAGGTTGCGACGCCCATGCGCCACCTGCGCGTGAGCGCCGCGGGCTTGACCACCACTACGGATCTGAACGGTGCGTTCAGCTTTCCGACTCTGAGCAGCGCCACCCCGGTGACCATCGACTTCCGCGGTCCGTTCAACAATGTGCTCAACGACGCGGGCACCGAGTACTCGCTCACGCAGACCGTGCCAGCGAACAGCAGCACGACGCTGACGATGAATCCGGCTTCGACGGCGCTCATCACGGCGCAAGGCAACGCCTTCCACCATGTCAATCTCCTGCGCGATTGGGTGCGTTCGGTGCTGCCGAATGACGCCACCGCGGACTTTGTCATGACCGCGAATGTGAACCTCGCGCAGACCTGCAACGCGTACTACAACGGCAGCTCCACGAACTACTTCCAAGCCGGCGGTTCGTGCGTGAATACCGCGTATTCCACGGTGATTGCGCATGAATGCGGGCATTGGCTCAATGATCGCTACGGGCTTGGCAACGGTCCGGATGGCATGGGCGAAGGCAACGCCGATGTGGCTGCGATGTACTTGTACGATACGCCGCTCGTGGGGCAGGACTTCTGCGGTCCGGGTTGCGGCATCCGCAGCGGTTGGAACACGCGTCAGTTCTGTGGCGACCTGTTCGGTGGCTGCTATGGCGAGGTGCACGCCGACGGCGAAGTGTGGATGGGGGCCGCGTGGAAGGTGCGCGATCGGCTCAACCAAGCGCTGGGCAACGCGGTGGGCGATGCGACGGCGGATCTGTTGTTCTTGTCGTGGATGAACGCTT
>CAIKQM010000028.1 GCA_903829565.1 uncultured Planctomycetota bacterium | reverse complement strand
TGCCCATCGACTCGGGCCGAGGCTGCGTGTACGACTGCAGCTTCTGTTCCATCGGACGCTGGTGGGGCCGTCGCTCGCGACCCCTACCGGCCCAGCAGCTCGCCGACGAAGTTTGTGGCATCTTGCGCATGCCGGGCGCAAAGACGGCCTACCTGTGTCACGATCTCTTTGCTGCTCACAGGCCGCATGCGGTGGCCTTTTGCACCGAGATGATCGCCCGTGGCGCACCTCTCGCTTGGGAAGCGCGCTGCCGTGCGGATCACCTCGATCTGGAACTGCTGCACCTGATGAAGCGCGCCGGCTGCTGGCGCGTGCTGCTGGGGATCGAATCAGGTGATGCAGCGGTACGCGCACGCGCCCACAAGTCGATGAAGCCTGATGTCGACCTGCTGCGCGTGGTGAAGGACTGTGCCACCGCGGGCATTGTGCCCATTCTCTCCATCTTGCTCGGACTGCCTGGTGAAGGAGAGCCCGAGTTGGAGCGCACACTGCAACTCGCCGCCGATGCCAGCCTGCTGGCTGGCGTCAATCTTTCTTTACACTTGCCTAATCCGCAACCGGGTTGTGCGCTTGGCGATGAGTACGGCACGCAAGCCGTGCGCATCGCAGGCATCCAGCCGGACATGGCCTTTGGCGCGGGCGAAACAGCTGCGGAGCGCGAGTGGATCGACGCGCATCCCGACCTCTTCACCACCTTCGCGCTGTTGCCCAAACCGGAAGCGGAACTGCGTGAACTGCACGCGCTCGCGACGACGTTACCCGAACTTGCCATGCGCTTTCCGCGCACCCTCGCGCTGGTCGCGCGGCGCCACGGCGGTGTGTTGCCCGCTTGGCGCGCTTGGCGGTCGCATGGACGCAGCTGGGAAGCCTACGTACGGCACTTGCAGGACACACTCTTGGATGAGTGCCTCGCCCTGGAACATGCACAACTGCGCTGCGTAGCTGGTGCCCCGCAGACGTCCACGGTGCGCTCCCGCGCCACTTTGGTGTCCAGTCGTTTGGACTTGCCGTCTCTAACACGAGCTTTGCTTGAGCGCACTCCTCTGCCGCACTTGGGCTCCCTGCGTACGATGGCGTTGGTCGCCCGCGGTCGCAGCGTCGAGACCATGGTCGTCTCGCCCGATGTCTGCCGCGTGCTAGCCCTCTTGGATGGCACGCGCTCCTATGCCCAACTGCAGGCCGATGCACCCGCACTGGCTCAAGCCGCTCAGGTACTGGCCTCGCGCGGATTGGTCGCGCTCGGTGTACCCTCGCTAGACACTGCCCTATGAAGCCCTTCCCGATCCGCCTCGTGTACCCGCCTCAAGGTCACTTCACGCAGCCGTACTTGGCCTTGCCCTGCATCAAAGCGTGGCTGCAGGAACAGGGTTGGGATGATGTGGGCCTCATCGATGCCAGCATCGAAGCCTACGATCGCTTCTTGACGCCAGATTACTTGACACGTGCCAAGCAACTTGTCGAAGAGCGTTTGCCACTAGCTGGCTTTGCCGAGCGTGAATCGCTGTCGTTCGCGGACTTTGGCGCCTACCGCGCAGCCGCCGAGACAGCCGTGAGCGCAGACCATGTCATCGCCAGCATCGATGCGGCCAAGCAAGTGTTGCGCAGCGATGCCTTCTATGATGTTGATCGCTATGTGCCGGCAGTGCGCACCATCTACCAAGGGTTGCGCTTGGTTTCCGCGGCGCATTGGCCCAGCGAACTGACGCCGCACAACTTCACGATGCGCTACAGCAATGAGCGCTCGAGTGAGGTACTCGCAGCCACGCAGGACGAAGTCGAGAACCCGTTCCTCGAACACTTCCGCACCACACTGCTGCCGCGTCTGGTGGCCGAT
>CAIKQM010000027.1 GCA_903829565.1 uncultured Planctomycetota bacterium | reverse complement strand
TGAAGCCATGCACCTCAATGAGGCTCGCATCAGGAAACAAGGCCGCATAGAAGGCCGCGAGGTTCGCGTAGGCGACACCCGCATCATCCTGCAGCACATCCGTGGGTTGCACTTCCACTTGCAAGGTACCGAGCAACACGCTGCGATCGTCATCGGCCCAAGCGTCGATGGAGAGCAAGTTGTTGACCGTGTCAACGCCTTTGACGCGGCCCACAATCGAGTCGATGGCCAGAGGCGTGGTCGGATTGTCGTCGCCGAACGCCACACCTTGCGGATCAAGGGTGTAGCCAAGCGTGGCATCCCCAGTGAGCGACGCAGCCAGATCAAAGTCGACCACCACGCGTTGGTAGCCACCGGTTTGGAAGGCCACAGGTGCGCTGAAGTCAGCTTGCAAAGTCGTGCCAAGCGTGGTCACCGACGCTTGTGTGCCGTCGAGTTTGCGCGCATCGACGGACGCGAGGTTGAAGCTCAACTCCACACCGCGCCATGTGCCCGCAGGCACCGGCTTGGACACCAACCACGCGAGCTGCGTGGCCGCGCTCAGCAAGTTGACGCGCACCGGACCGGCCATCAAGTTCTCAGAACGCTCGCCGAAAGCGTCGTACAAGCGCACCTCTTCGACGAGCACATTGAAGGCCGAGAGCTCGTCAGCCGGAGCATCCGTCAGCAAGATGTCCGCCGAGGTCGTGGCCGTCGAGCCACCGTCGCTACCTCCACCTCCGCCGCAGGAGGCAAAGAGAGACAGCAGTGCGGCGCCGAACCAGGCCAAGGATGTGAGCTTCATATGGTGTGCTCATCGGTCCTCAGGATCTCGGGACTAAAGACGAAAGTGGAACTTCTTTCTCAGTGCTGCGGCGCTGCTGCAGGCAAGGTGCGCACCCGCACCGAGCGCTCAAACACCACGCGATGCTCTTCTGTGGCCCCGTCGGCGGCGTAGATAGCCCACTCGCCGGTCTTGAACGAATCTTCGTAGGATCCGCGCTCGGCGAGCGTGCCGTCCGCGCGCCAGCCGCTCCAAACGCCGCAACGTTCGCCGTTGCGCGCCGGACCTTCATAGGCTTTAGCGCCGTTCTCATGCCAGAAGGTCATCATGGTGACGACATCCGCACCGCGGTACTCGGTGCGCGAACGCGCCACGCCATTGGGCCAGTAGCGCATCCACACAGCGTGCGGCTGACCTTCTTTCCATTCGCGCTCCCACTCGAGAGTGCCATCGGCGAACCAGATGCGCTCGCGACCATGCTGCACGGCACGCTTGCCCGGTTCGACCTTGACGGTCCATTCGCGTTGCAGACGCCCCGTACCGGGATGACGCTCCTTCAACACTTCATAGCGCAGAGTCGCGGTCGTTGCAGGCGCAGGTGCCGGCATGGGAGGCGCCGACTTGCAAGCGACCAAACCCAAGCCCAGCAAAAGCAGCGTGACCCTCATAGTTTGTGATCCAAGACGGCTCGCAGCAGCAGCGTGAAGGCTTGCTGCGACCAGCTGCGGTACTGCGGCGCAAAGCCGAACAGGTCCACAGTGCCGGCACCGTGTTGCACGCGCACCCAAGCACCTTGGCCTTCGATCAGCTCGCCACCTTTGATCCAACCGGACTGCAACAGCTGCGTGGGCGCATAGCGCACCAGCGTCAAGGCTTTTTGACCACGTTTCTCGAGCTTGTCCTTGTCGAGCTTGAAGGCCGCCGAACGCGAGAAGAACACACTCACCGAGGCTGGCAAGTCGCGTACGACGCGATGGTCCTCAGGCACGCAACGCAGTACCGAGCCAGGACACGCAAAGTCCTTGGCAGCATCGCCGCGTGTGACTTCTGCCACGCCCAAGTCCAGCGCTTCGATGGCCCAGCGTGCCGAGGCTCCCACGGCGATCAAGTGACCACCGCCGCGCACGAACTCTTCAATGCGTGCAGCTCCTTCGGGATCCAAGCCGCCGGTCAACTCGCTGGGCGCCGAGCCTTCAGGACGGCCACGATCGAGCTCGCCGCCACTCGTGCCGGGCAAGATGAGGTGCTCGACTTCGATGCGCCCCGTGCGCAAATGTTCATTCCGCACGGTGGTGTAGCTCAGGCCAAAGTACTCGAGGAACCAGCGCATCCAGCCCTCATCCATGTCTCCGCTCCACGGCGAATACACAGCGATCTCGGGCTTGATTCTCTGTACTTCAATGCGCAAGGCATCCGAGTCACGTTGCCAGGTGAGCGCCTCCACCTTGGCAACGGCGTCGTCCGCACTAGTGACGCGTCGCGTGGCCGCTTGGAACGGCTGCGCCACCTCGACCCGCTCCAGACCAAAGAGCAACGGCAGAGTCCAACCGGCCACGTCGTAGGGCGCCTTGCTGCTGGGATAGCGTTGGATCTCCAAGAGATCCTTGGCGTGACGGCCATACGGCTGGTCGCGGCGAATGACCACCGTGCCAGCGGGATAGGTGCGCCCATCGGCGTCAAACGAACTTGTCGCCACATCGACTTCGACCGCGGTGCGCAACAAGGCGTCCACCAATCGGCGCAAGGCACCGCGGTCCTGACCGGTCGGCGGGAAGACCCAACCGCGCGGAGCTTCGTCGCGGCCAAGAGCTAGGGCGCGCTGAGCCGCGTCCAACGAGTTCGTCAACCACACTTGACGCTCACGCGCGAGCGAACCCAACAACGAACGACCGAAGGCGAGCTCGTACTCCACGATGTCGCGCAGGCGCCACCAACCACCGGGCCACGGATCCAAGAACGAGTTGGACGGCCGGTAGCCCTCGACGCCATCCGGCTCGGATAGCTCGGTACGCGGCTGAAAGATCGGTGTGGCGAGCTTGCAGCTCGCTGCTTCGGTCAAGAGTCCGATGATGTTGTGGCGCACCGGCACATTGCGATTGCCGCCGTTCCACCACATGTCATAGGTGCCACCCGTGGCCACGCCGCTGTACCCGGCACGCGTGAGATCGAACACAGCGCGCGTACCCAACAAGCTGATGCCACCGACGATCGTGGGATCCAAGTTGGGATTGAGAGGATCACGGAACGGGGGCACAAACAGGCGCTCCTTCTTGGAACCGTGCTGGTGCACATCCCAATACACCGTGGGACGCCAGCGCATGTACAGCTGCTCCGTCACCAAGCGCGTCTCGTTCAAGGACAACGCGAACCAATCGCGGTTGTTGTCGTGCCCTGCGTACAACTGGTACAGCTGGGGCAGCTCCGTGGCCTCGAAGGGCGTGCCCACATGCTGCATATACCACTGTGCCACTTCGTCCATCCCGTCCGGATTGATGGACGGTGCGATCACCACCACGAGCTCTTCGCGCGCGCTCTTGTAGGGCTCGGCTTCGCTAGTCGCGAGCTCGTAGGCGAACTGCATCGCGAACTGCGGCGAGGCACACTCGGTGGAGTGCATGTTGCACGAAATGAAGAGGATCGCGCGCCCTTTCGTCAGCGCTTCGGCGAGCACTTCAGGACTGGCCCCACGCGGATCCGACAAGCGCCGCGCGTAGGCACGCACTTCATCCAAGCGTGCAAGGTTCGCCTCCGAACTGATCGTGGAGAGTACGAACGGACGACCCTTGGTGCTGGTGCCGATCGTCTCGGTGAGCACGCGCGGACTGGCTTGGTCCAACTGCTCAAAGTAGCTGCTGACGGTCTTCCAATCGGGCAGGTACGAATCCTTGGCCAGCGGGTGACCCAAGTGCTGTTCGGGCGACCGGACCTGAGCGGCACGGAGGGCGGGGACCGGCAGAACGAGTGCGAGGAGGAGCAGAGCTGTGCGCACGAGCATGCAGCGATCCTAGAAGATCGACGCTCAGCCGCCCAGCTTCAGACCCAAGTCCTCGGGCAGGATCTCATCCTTGGCGAACACACTCGCACGCCGCAGGACATTCTCCAATTCGCGCACATTGCCCGGCCAGCGCTGCGCTTCCAACACCTGCAGGGCGGCAGCTGACAAGCCCACTTGACGGCCTGTTTCGACATTGCAACGCCCCAAGAAGAAGTGCGCCAGGTGCGCAACATCCCCCTTGCGCTCGCGCAAGGCCGGCAACTGCAAGCTGACCACATTCAGGCGGAACCACAAGTCTTCGCGAAACGTGCCTTGCTTGCACATCACGGCCAGATCCTTGTTGGTCGCCGCCACCACGCGCACATCGACCTTGTGTGTCTTGTTCGAACCTACAGGGCGGACCTCGCCTTCTTGGAGCACCCGCAGCAGCTTGGCCTGCATCGCCAAGGGCATATCGCCAATCTCATCCAAGAACACCGTGCCACCGTTGGCGGCCGTAAAGTGTCCTTGACGGTCGCCCGCGGCGCCCGTGAAGGCTCCGCGCACATGACCGAACAGCTCGCTTTCCAGCAGGTTCTCCGGCACAGCGGCACAGTTCTCCGCCATGAACGGCTTCTTGGCGCGCTTGCTCTGCTCGTGCAACGCACGCGCGACCAGTTCCTTACCCGTACCTGTCTCGCCCAAGATCAGCACCGACACATCCGAGGGCGCAACCTTGCCAATCAACTCGAACAGCGCGCGCATCTTGGGGCTGTCGCCCACAAGGCCGTACCGCATCGGCACCGTAGCAGCTGGCGCCGCCGCAGGGCTGGACTGCAGTTCGCGCCAAGCAGCCTCTAGCTCGGCGAAACGGCCAGCAGCTTTGGCTTCGGCCACCAGAGCAGCCAATTGTCGGCGTAGGTCATCCATTGTCATCCGAGCTTCGTCAACTTCGCGTACTGGAGCAAGAGGTGCTTCACGCCATGCGCGGGAAAGCGCACGCTTGCCCGTGCGTTCACGCCGGCGCCCTGCAACGCCTCGATGGTGCCCTTGCCAAAGTGATCGTGTTGCACGCGGTCACCGACCTTGAGACTGGTCACCGCGGGCTCAAAGCGTCCGAGCATCTCTTCCGAGCTGCGCGTGTCCTCTTCCTCCTCTTCGGCACCACCGGGGATCTCGGCGAGGAACCGCGAGGCCTCGCGATAGGTGAACTGACCGAAGTGGTTGCGCGTCTGGGCGTGGGTCAACCACAACTTGTCCTGCGCGCGCGTGACACCCACGTCGAAGAGCCGGCGCTCTTCCTCCCCCGCCTCCTCGCCCCCATCTAGCAGGGCGCGCACATGCGGCAGGAGCTCCTCTTCGCAACCAGCAATGAAGACCAAAGGGAACTCAAGGCCTTTGGCCGAGTGCAAGGTCATCAGCGTGACCTTGCCGCCTTGTTCGACAGAGGTGTCCATCTGGTCCACATCGGCGACCAGTGCGATCTCTTGCAAGAAGCCGCGCAAACCGCGCGAGCGCTCTTCTTGCGAGGCGGGATCCACGGGGGCTTGACTAGCCGCGAGGTCGTACTGCTCGGCATGCGTCAGCAGTTCTTCGACGTTCGCCTCGCGATCCACCTGCTGGTCGTCTTCCATCTCTGCCAACCACACCTCACGGTTGATCAGCTCGAGGATCTGCGTGAAGGCGACGCCTGCATCCAAGTCCTTCAACCACGCGAGTTGATCGAGCAATGCTGCAAAGCCCTCTAAGCCACCACGGCCGCGACCGCGCACCAGCGACAGCGCCTCGCTCGAACGAATCGCGCGCGACAGTGGGATGCGCCGGTCCTTGGCGAACTTGGCTAGCGTCTCCACGCTCTTATCGCCGATGCCGCGTTGCGGCACATTCACCACGCGCAAGAAGGCCACATCATCCGCGGGATTGACGACCAGCTTGGCGTACGCGATCAGGTCCTTGATCTCGCGGCGCTCATAGAACTCAAGCCCGCCGACCACTTGGTACGGCACGCGCGCCATACGCAGCGCCGATTCCAACGCGCGCTGCATGAAGTTCACACGATAGAACACGGCCACATCTTTGGCCTGCACACCACTGCGCAACTGCGCGCGAATGCGCTCCGCAATGGCATCGGCCTCATCGTTCTCGTCGGCACAGGTCAATAGCCCGATCGGCTCGCCTTCGCCGCGTTCGCTCCACAGATCCTTGGGCTTGCGCGAGCTGTTGCGCTCAATCAAGGCTTGCGCTGCGCGCAAGATGGTCATCGTCGAGCGATAGTTCTGCTCCAGCCGCACCGTGCGTGCTTGCGGCCAATCACGTTCGAAATCGAGGATGTTGCGGATGTCCGCCCCGCGCCAGGCGTAGATCGACTGATCCGGATCACCACACACCGCGAGGTTCCCGTGCGCAGACGCGAGATGCTTGGCCAACAAGTACTGGGCATGGTTCGTGTCCTGATACTCGTCAACCATCACATGCAAGAACCGATGCGCGTAGGCATCGCGCAAGCCGGGGTGCTCGTCGAACAAGCGCAAGGTCACCAGCAGCAAGTCATCAAAGTCGAGCGCGTTCTGGCGCTGCATCGCCTCTTCATACAGCCGCGCGACCTTCTCCAACACCTCAAGCTCGATCTCCATGCCCTCGGGCACTTCCACACGCTCCACGCCGCGGTTCTTGCGATCGGAGATCCAGCCGCCCACCATCGAAGGACGAAAGCGCGTGACATCGTAGTCCGCTTCTTTGATCAGCCGCTTGAGCAACTGGTTCTTGTCCCCTGTGTCGTAGATCGTGAAGTCACGCGTCCACACACCAAGCATCTCGATATCGCGGCGCAAGATGCGCGCACACATCGCGTGGAAGGTCGAGATCCACATCCCTTGCACCGGCACCAACTGCTCGACGCGCTCCTTCATCTCGCGCGCAGCCTTGTTGGTGAAGGTGATGGCCACAATGCGCCACGGGTCGACTCCACACTCACGCACCAGATGGGCGATGCGGCGCGTGACCACGCGCGTCTTGCCGGATCCAGGACCAGCCAAGATCAAGAGCGGGCCTTGCTCAACCTGCACGGCCTCGCGCTGCGCGTCGTTCAGACCATCCACCAGACTCGCGGAGGCGCCCCCCCACAGCGTGCCCTGTCCGTGCTTGGATCCCTGTTCATCGTTCGTGCTAGCGGCCATCGCGAGGCGAGATCGTACCGCGCAACACCGAGCGAGGCATGACTTCGGGCGTTGAACCTCTAAGATGCAGGCATGACGGGTGCGCAGTCCCCCACTCCCACCACCGGCACGTCCTCCTCGGGGCGCATTGCTGCACGCGCTGCATTGGTGTTGGTGACCTTGGTGCTAGCCGTCGCCGTGGCTCTGCGCCTCGTGGCCTTGGATCGGATGTTGCCGCATGTGGTCGAGCCGGATGCGTTCTGGGCGTACCACTTGATGGAGATGCGTGGCGAAGTCGTGCCGGACGGCGTCGACTACCGTGAGCGCTACCCGTCACTTGTGCCCACACTCTTGGCGCGCTTTGAGGCACCCACCGCACTGGCGAGTGTCGATGATGCTCTGGCTGCGGCGGCCCAACCCTTCGTGCTCGTGCGTGGCGTGGCAGCCATGTGCGGTGTGCTGCTAGCGTTCCTGACTTGGCGCTTGGCCAGGCGCTGTGTCGATCGTTGGACAGCACTTGTGGCCGCTGCGTTGGTAGCGATCAGCCCTCTAGCGTTGTTGTGCAGCACCCAAGCGCGCCCGCACGCAGTGGTCGCAGCTGGTTGCGCCGTGACCGTACTCGCCTGCGTGCGTTTGGTGGAACGCACAAGTGTGTGGAGATTGCTGTGCGCAGCAGCCGCGGCGGGTCTGGCCATCGCTTCGTTGCAGAACGGTGTCTTCGCGCTCACACCCTTGGCCGTCGCGGCGTGGATGGCCTATCAAGGCTGGCGACGGTGGGTGATGCCGATGCTGGCGTGCACGGGCGCACTGGCTGCAGGACTTGTGTGGTGGCCCAGCCTGCCACAGCTGGTAGATGGCGCCGTCCGCTTGGGAGGCAGTGGCGCGCACGAACTCGCGGGCGCGCAGTACGACGGCCAAGGCTTCTTGGTCGCCGCGCGCCTGTTGTTCGAGCATGATCCTTGGCTTGCCCCTCTGGCTGCTTTGGGCACCGTGGTGTTGGCACTGCGCATGCGTCGCACTGCCGTGCCGTCGGTGGTGTGGCTGCTGCTGGCTCATGCACTGCCCTATGCCGTGGTCAGCGGCCTCAATCGCGAGTTCTACGAGCGCTTCTTGCTGCCTTTGCTGCCCGTCTTCTGCATCAGCGCCGCAGTGGCGCTGACGTGGCTGGTCCAGCAAGCCGCGGCCCGTGGAGGCGCACCGTGGGTAGCACCGTTGCGCGCCTTGGCCTTGGGCGTCGTCCTTCTCTCGGTTGCGTTGCCACTCGCAGGGGCGGCGGCTTGGTGGCGTTTGTCCAGTACTCCTGACAGCGTGGAGGAGGCGTTGATGCAACTCCCCAGTGGAAGCGTCGCGACGACACCAGTGCTGGCCTTGCCGGCACTACTGGATGACGCCTCGCTGCAGGCTCTCGCAGCCGAGCGTGATGGACATGTGGTGCCATGGATCGCCTGGCAAGCAGCCCATCGCCAAGCGATTGCACACCTACCCAACCGCGCGTGGCGTCCCATGCCGGCACGCGTCGCCAAGCCGGGGCCTGACGACACCTCGCGTTGTGATGCTTGGCTCGCCGAGGTTCAACCACAGGTCTATGTGGCCGAAGTCTCCCGCCGCACGACGCTCAGCCCGGCGGCCGGCCGGCTGTACTTGCTGGCAGGCGGCGGCACGGATGCGCGCCTGGAGCAAGTTGTCTTGACCTACCAAGCCATCCCCCAGTACTTCCGGCGTCTGTTGGAAGCCAAGCAGTTCGGGCCGCCTCTGGTTTGGGCAGCGCGATAAGCGCGGCTAGCATAGGGACATGCTTCCCACGCGTGGGTTGAACGCACAGGATGGAGTACCGGACCGGGTACTCGAGCGCTTGCTGGAGCGACATGCTCCGCGGCGTCTGGAACGGCCTGTTTTAGAAGCCGGCACCGACAAGTTTACTTTACAGGCCATGATCGAAGCGCGCGGCTGGCGCTGGATTGGCGTGCACCACGCGGCGCGACTGGCCGACGAAGCCCAACCCTTGGCCTCTCAGGTGGAGGTCCAAGCTGACCTGCGCCGCCTGCCCTTTGGCGACGATGCCTTTGACTTGGTGTTGTCGCGTGCCCTGCAACGCCCGTGGGAGGATGACCACTCCTATGCGTTGCTGGTATCGGAACTAGTCCGCACCAGCCGCGGCTTGATCGTGGCTGCTTGGTGGGACGGCGAAGCGCTGCGGCCACGCATGCCGTGGCCACGCCACACCGCGCGACGGCGTGGGCTGCAGCGCGCAGCCTTGCGCGAGCTGTTCGAAGACGCGGGAGCTTCCGTGGTGGAGTGGCGCCACTCGTTCCGTTTTGT
>CAIKQM010000026.1 GCA_903829565.1 uncultured Planctomycetota bacterium | reverse complement strand
GGAACTGGGCGTACAGCAAGTGCCGGCACAAGCTGAAGCGGCACCTGTGGATCTGGGTCACATGGAGGAACTATGTGCGCCAGATCACCAATCGCGATCGCTGGAACTCACCGGCGAGTGTGCTGGGGATCGAGGCGCGGCGACTGGAGCTGCATGAGGTGCTCCTCAAGCGGCTGTTCGGCCCGTGGTGTAAGAAGCCGGGCTACGGGCGGTTCGTCAGCCAGACTTGACGCTGTCAGGGAAACTTGACGGCTAAGAAAAATGGCCGCAGAGAGGTCCGCAGCCTTTAGTTTGCACACTGGTCTGGGCCAGTATCAAAGAGAGCCGGTCCGGAGCAGGCTCCACGCGCAGCGCCCCCCGGCTCCTGCCCGCCTCCCCACTCCGGACCGTACAACCAAATCCACAACTACCACCGCAATGTCGCGGCTACCGGAGAAACTGTCGGCATCTTGGACCGCAGCAAGGTGTGCACCTCCCCACCACGCAACATCACCGCCTCAGCCAGATCATCAAGCACGTCGTCCTCGTGATTCACGCGACCGTGATCGTGGAGCTCCACGGCCCCGGTTGAGGGGTCCATGCGGCCCCAGGTGACGGCGTCGGCGGCGACGATGAGGTCGCGGATGCGGCCTTGGACGGAGAGGCGCGCGATGGTGGTGAGTTCGTCGAGGGCGCGGCCGCGGGAGACGAGGTTGTTCCAGCGTTCGGTCACGCGGGCTTGGGCGTCTTCGATCAGGTCGGCGACGATGGGCCAGGCGCGGGCGTGCAGTTCGGGGAGGGACTCGTTGACTATGTTGCCGAGGGCGATGGCGGGGCCGTGGCCGTCGAGAGGGACTAGAGCCCGGAGTTGGTGGGTCAGGCGTTCGGGGCCTGCGATCAGGATGGGAGCGGACTCGTCGCGGAGGACTTCGCGCAGGGCGCGGTCGACGGAGCGCACAAAACGGGCTTCGTCCTCGGAGCGGGCGTGATTCTGGGCACCGCCGTGATGGACGACGGGCCCGCGGCCGCCACCGTGAATTCCGTGCGAGCGTTCGCGCTCGCGCTCACTCGCCGCAACCGAGTAGGCGCGCGGCGCCGAGGGGAAGGGCACATACGACAAACCGGTCGCACTCCCCTTCAGCAAGGACACGCGGTCATGTGTCAAGAGAACTAGCCACCAGCGCTGGTTCGATTGCACGAAGCGCAACAAAGGGCGAATGTGGAAGCTAGAACCGATGACGAGGCGCTCAGGCATGGGCAGAGGCAATTGCCAGTGCACACTGATTATGGGTGAGCGAAATATCGCCAACCCGTCCGACGCTTGCGACCAGAACTCACTGTTGTTGAGTTGATCCAACGGCGCCATGAAGCCATCTATGAAGCTCTGCGTGTACTTGCCTTCAAGGTCCTCACGCACGCGGCGCAACTGCCCCGCAAGGTGAGCGCGGTCATCAGCCGTACCACCACGATGAGTAGGGAGGTAGAGCGAAACGCAAAGCTCGTCCTGATGCGTGATCAGGGAACGGATGGAATCGATGCTGGGTGCGAGCATGTGGTATCTGTTTGCGGCCAAAGCGAACATTCCAAATGATGGCGATCGGCAGTCTAGGCGTCCATGCCGATAAGTACCAATTAGCCCTTATTCAAAGTACTTACATCGCCGGCCTCATTTCCTAAATGCGCGATAAATTCGACTTTGTCTGTCCGCAAATTACCATCTGCTTCGCCTTAGCGCCGCGCATGCAGCCCCCGCCCACAACCACCTCTCGACTCGAGCAGCGCCTACCCGTGGTGTGGGCCATGAGCACACTCGCCCTGCTCAGCTTCCTCGGCGCCTATCCGATCCTGTCCGACGCCAACAACGGGGCCGCCGTGTGGGCTCTGGCCTTCACCCTCGCGACCATCCCGGGCAAGTACGTCATCTTCAGCGGCCTCTCCTCCGCCGTACCGCTGGGGCCATGGGGACTCGCCGCGCTGGCCGTCCTCGTCGACCTCGTGATCGCAACATCACTAGCCGTGTTCCTGGGCTTGCTAGCGCGCTGGCCCTTCGCGGCGCGCCGCTTGAAGGACGCGCACGAACGCGCCGAAGCCGTCTTGACTGAGTACCCGCGCCTGCGCCGCATGGCGTTTGTAGGCACACTGATCTTTGTCTATTTGCCTTTACCTGCGTCGGGCTCCATCGGCGGTACCTTCGTAGGTCAGCTGGTCGGTTTGTCGCGCGGAACCACCGTGTTGGCAGTGGTACTGGGCGGTGCGTTGGTGAGCATCACCTTTGCGTACCTTGCCACGACCATCGGAGCGAAGGCCGAAGCCATGGCGCAGCAACCATGGGTCGTGGGGGCTGCGATCGCGGGCTTCCTTGTCTTCCTGTGGCTGGCTTGGCGC
>CAIKQM010000025.1 GCA_903829565.1 uncultured Planctomycetota bacterium | reverse complement strand
CTTCCCCTTGGTCTGGCGTCCTCAGGACACGACCTACCGCGCGGTGGATGTGAGCGAGCGCTACACCATGGCGCTGCAAACCGTCGAGGCGGGTAAAGCGCGCGTGCGTGTGCGTGTGCTGAGTGGCTCGCAACGCGTGCAAGCCGAGCTGCGTGTGCAAGACCCGGATGGCGCTGTGGTGTGGACCGGTACCAGCAAGGACGAGCGCTTTGACGCGAACGATCATGCCACTGTGGTCTTGCCGTTGGGTATGCGCTGCACCGTGTATGTGAATGATGTGCTGGCGCAGACCATCGAAGTCCAGCGCGACGAACAACTCGTCGATTGCACGCTGGCGCTCGCAGCCCCCACAGAAGCCGTCGCTCTTTCCAAGGCGGCCTGTGCGGAAGCGACCAAGCAGGCTTGGAGTGCCTACCAGTCAAAAATGCTTGACGCCGCGAAGGCGACGGTTGAGGCCCGTGAGCTGGCGCGCGGCGATGTGCGCATGAAGTTCTGGTGGACCAAGTACGGTGAGCGTCCGCAGGCAGGTCACAGCTTGTGGATCTCCATGCATGGTGGCGGTGGTGCGCCGGCGCGTGTGAATGACCAGCAGTGGGACAACCAGAAGCGTCTCTACACGCTGACCGAAGGCATCTATGTTGCTCCGCGCGCTCCTACCGACACGTGGAATCTGTGGCATCAAGGTCACATCGACGAGCTCTTTGATGAGCTCATCCGCGCTTTCGTCGTGGCCGAAGGTGTGGACCCGCAGCGTGTGTACTTGCTGGGCTACAGTGCGGGAGGTGACGGTGTGTACCAACTTGCGCCGCGCATGGCCGATCGTTGGGCGGCTGCGGCGATGATGGCGGGGCATCCGAATGAGACGCGTCCGGATGGCTTGCGCAACTTGCCCTTCGCATTGCACATGGGTGCGAATGATGGTGCCTATGACCGCAACAAGATCGCCGGCCAGTGGAAGGCGAGCTTGGCTGAGCTGGCGCAGGCGGATCCAGGTGCCTATGTCCATCAAGTCGTCATTCACGAAGGCAAAGGCCACTGGATGGATCGACTGGACGCTGCGGCTTTGCCGTGGATGGCGACCTACTCGCGCACGGTGCACCCCAACAAGATCGTGTGGCTACAAGACGATGTGGTGCACCGGAACTTCTACTGGTTGGAAGCCGAAGCACCTCAAGCCGGCCTGCGTCTCGTGGCTGAGTGCGAAGGGCAGACGATTCGCATTCGCGATGCCAAAGACGCGGGCGCGTTGGTGGTGCACTTGTCCGATGCGTACATCGACCTTGATCGACCCATTCGCGTGGAACGCGACGGCGCTGTTGTCTACGAGGGCAAGGCCCAGCGCAGCCTGACGCATATTCAGCAAAGCATCGAGCGCTTTGGTGATCCCCAGCGCGTGTACAGCAGCTCGATTCGCGTGGCGGTGCCTACAAGCCGCTAGGCTGCGGAGCGGAAGCAAGCGGACGCCCACTGGCTTCTTCAAAAGCAAGCTGGGCACGCAGGCGTTGCAGCTGCGTACGCAAGACGGCTTGCTCGGCTACGAGCACTTGGCGTTGCACTACGACTAACTCGCGGCGCGTGGCAGCCCCGGCATCCACCAGAGCTTGCGTGAGCTGCAGCTCGTTGCGCGCAGCCGGAAGCACGCGCGCACTCGCTTGGCGTTCGGCCTCCAGTGCCGTGCGCAAGCCGTGCCATGCCTGCTGTACATCAAGGGACACCTCACGCTCTGCCTCAGACTGGAGCGCTTGCCGGCGCAAGAATTCTTGACGCGCGGAGGCAATCTGCGCCGCGCCTGTTGAGAAGATCGGCAGCTCTACTGTGGCTGCAGGTCCCAAGGTGGCGGAACCGTTTTCGGCCGGTTGTTCGTAGGACAGACCCGCGCTGACGGCCGGCCTTGCTTGCGCCTCTGCAAGAGCGAGTGCGCGCTCTGCTTGCAGGGTCTCTGCCCGACGCAAACGCAGTTCGACGCGCTGAGTCTGCGCACTCGCCAGCACAGCATCTAAGGACGGCAGCTCAGCAGCAGGCGCAGATGGGTCTAACTCCACGGCATCCAGCGGCAGCGACACACTCATGGCGGCCTGCAACCGAGCATGAGCCGCAGCTAGGCTTGCCTGATGCTCATCCAAGGCCAGTTGCGCAGCTTCTAGGGCACTCTCTGCGCGTGCGAGATCGACTTGCAGGCCTTCGCCCAACGACAGGAGATCGCGCTGCATGTCCCGTTCCGCTTGTGCAAGTGCGCGTTCGCTTTGCAGTTGAGCTTGCCAGGCACGCGCTTCCACGGTGGCTAGCCATGCTGCACGTGCTTCCACGAGCACTTCATGCGCAACTTGGCACAGTTGCTCCACGCTGAGTAGTCGCTGTGCATCCGCAGTCGATACACGCTCTTCGCGGTACCACAGCTCTTGCAGCGGTTGGAGCGCATCTACAGTCAGCTGTGGCCGGCCACCCTGAAAGGGAGCGAGGAGGCCGAAGCTAAGGCTCGGATTGCTCAACATGGCTGCTTGAGCAAGGTCTGCTTCGGCCACACCTACGGCATGAAACGCAGCTTGCAAACGCAGGCTGCGAGTTAATGCGATGTGCATGGCATCGTTCAGTCGCAGGTCAGTTGAAGGCAGTTGCTCGGGTGCGTCGTGGGCTGTGCGCGGTTCTGCGCTCAAGGCATAGCCAGTTGTGACCTGCACGTGAGCGGCGGTGTTCTTCCAATTCGGCTCTGAGACTGTGGTTGTGCAAGCCGTGATCACAAGTGCGTACAGCCCAGCAGTCATTCCACCAGTCAAGTAGATGTGACGGCCCATCTCAGTCTTCCTTCTTGGCCAAGGGGCGGCCAAAGCGCAGGTACAAGCTCGGAACGACCAACATGTTGAGGATGGTCGCCGTCGCCAAGCCACACAGAATCACCATCGCCATCGGTGCGAGGATCTCGTTCCCGGGCTCATCGCCGCGCAAGGCGAGAGGCACAAGCGCAAGCCCGGCTGCCAGTGCCGTCATCACCACAGGCGCCAAGCGTTCCAGCGCCGCTCGGCGCACGACCTCTGCAAAGTTGGTCAGTCCTTCGACGGCCTGCAGGTGGTGGATGTGCGACACAACCATGATGCCGTTGCGTGCCGCTACTCCAAAGACCGTGATGAAGCCGATCAAGGCGGCCACGCTCAACACGCCACCAGCAAGGTAGACCCCTGCGACACCACCGACCAAAGCCAGCGGCAAGTTGATCATCACGAGCAGAGCATCGCGCCACGAGCCGAACAGTTGTCGTAGCAAGCCTGCGATGGCAACGATGATCACGACCCCCAGCGCGTACAAGCGCTCGGTTGTGGCTTGTGCACTGGCGAATTGACCTCCGTATTCCACGCGCACACCAGCAGGCAGAGATACCGAGTTGGCCACCGTCGTTTGAATGTCGTGCACCACGCTGCCGAGATCGCGCTCGGCAACATTGCAGCTCACGACCAGCTTGCGCTCTAAGTCCTCTCGCGCGATGTAGTTCGGCGTGCGATCCTCAACCATCTGCACGAGCGCACCCAACGGCACCAGTGCACCGGCTTCATTGCACACCCAGGCATCGCGCAGCTTGTCTTCCTGCAGCGTCGTGTTTGCAGTCCCTGTGCGGACCACGATGCGTCGACGGTCCGGGCCTTCG
>CAIKQM010000024.1 GCA_903829565.1 uncultured Planctomycetota bacterium | reverse complement strand
GCTATCCATCGGCTCCGGCGGGCAATCGGACGACACCCCAGCCGAGGCCTCATGCATCCACACGTCGCGTGTGGCATTCCATTCCACAGGGTTTTTCGCGCGCTGCACGGTGAACACCGTGTGCACTTGCGGCAACTGGCGCACGGCCTCATCCACTTGTGGCTTGAGCGCCAACAACGAGCCGCGACGCCACGAACCATCCGCCGTGATGACCGCGGTGCAGCCGCCATCGAGGATGCGATCAACCAAGGCTTGCGCGCTGAACCCGCCAAACACCACCGAATGCGCCACACCGATGCGCGCACACGCAAGCATGGCGATCACTGCCTCAGGAATCATCGGCATATAGACCGCCACGCGATCGCCCTTCTTCAGGCCGCGGCTCTTGAGCACATTGGCAAAGCGGGCGACCTCGACGGCCAGCTCGGCGTATGTCAACGTGCGCACATCACCGGGTTCGCCTTCAAAGATCAACGCCCGCTTGTTGCCGCGGCCTTCGCGCACATGCCGGTCGACGCAGGCATCGGACACATTGATGCGACCGTTTACGAACCACTTGGCAAAGGGTGCGCCCGACCAATCCAGCACCTTGTCAAAAGGTTTTGACCACGGCAGCTCGCGCGCGACACGGCCGAAGAACTTCTCCGGATCGTCAACCGACTCTTTCCACATGCGCTGGTAAGTGGCTTCGTCCCCTACGCGCGCCTTGGCGCTGAAGTCGCGGGACGGCGGAAAGAAGCGGTTCTCCTGCAGGACGTTCTCGATCTGGCTCATAGGTGGCTTGCGGTCGCGCCGCATAGGCCACAAGGATAGAGGAGCCCCGAGCTCAGCGCGAGCGGAAGAGTGTGGCGTAGCGCGCCAGCTTGCCGGCAAACCGCAAGGGATGGCGCAGTTCGCGCACCAAGCGCTTGGGACGCCGGTAGAAACGACGGTAGCCCTCGCGGATCTTCTCCTCGATCCGCGCCGCGCTCATGTGCTCATTGCCTTCCAGCGCCTTGAACCCCGTCATGGTCGCGTAGTCAAACTCACGCGTCCCGTGCAGCATCTTGAACAAAGGCGTGCCGGGGTATGCGGTCACTGCACAGAACTGCACCTGATCAGGATCGCAGCGCTCGACCAGCGCAAAGGTCTCCTCGACCATGGCCTCCGTCTCTTCGGGGAAGCCCACCATGCAGAAGGCACGCGTCTCTACACCGTGCCGGCGTGCAGCCTCGAACACCTCAACACAGCGCGCAGTATCGAGCTGCTTCTTGCCATCCAAAAGCTTCGAGCCGCAGTGCTTCTTCTGGATCTCTACATTGCCCGACTCCACACCCAGCGAGATGTGTGTGCAACCCGCACCCGCCATGGCTTCGACAAGCTCGGCGTCCAACGTCTTGACAGCCGTCTCGCACTGCCACTGCACATCAAGCTGTTCACGCCGGATGCCGGCGCACAGGGCGAGCACACGATCCTTGCGTGTCGAGAAGATGGGATCACGGAACACCACCTGCTTGACGCCGTGGACGCGCACGATGTCGATCAACTCGGCCAGCACGTGCTCTGGTGAACGGAAACGAAAGCGCAGCCCTTGCGCCAGTGTGTAGCCGCAAAAGCTGCAGTTCAGCGGACAGCCACGCGAACTCTTGATGGTCGTGACAGGACCTTCAATGCCCGGAAAGCGATAGGCCTGGTTGTCCAACAGATGACGGGCGGGCAAAGGCAAGTCATCCAAGCGTTCGATCTTCTCGCGCTCGGCCTCGTGCACGATGCCCGTGCTGTCCTTGCGCGATGTACCCAACACGCCCGCAAAGCCTGTGTGCGCGCGCACGGCACGCGCCAGATCGCGCACCGTGTACTCCGGCTCTCCACGCACCACCACATCGACGGCATCGCGCTCGAAGATCTCGCCCGGTGTGTAGGTGACTTGCGAGCCCAAGATGGCGACGGGCACGCGCAGGTGCGTGCGCACCTCACGGCACAGCGCCAAGTCCAGATCCAGCGAAGTGGACGATGAGTCCACACATACGAAGTCAGGTTGCTCGGCCTGAATCGCAGCCAACGAACCGGCCGCATCCAAGCCGCGAGCATCTGCATCGAGGATCGCCACCTGCATCTCGTCCGCGAGCAGCACCGCAGCAATGTGCGCCAACTCAATCGGCGGATAGAGCAGCCCCGGATTGACCGCCATGCCAAAGCCACCCATCAGCCCGCGACTCACGCGGTACTGGCTGGGCGAGGGCGGATTGACGAGGACGACCTTCACGCGGACTCTAGTATCGGTCAGTATGGCACCAAAGTGTCGAGATCGCTCCAGCGCGCACGGTGCCACCTCGGTCGGCTGGGAAGTTCCTTCCTAGTCAGCCAAGGACGCCAGGAGTGAGAATCTCGAGCCTTGGACTGCGTATGGACCCACCATGGACGACCCGCACCTTCCGCCGCCGCCACCCAGCCTCCCCGCTGAAGAGACCACAGCGAAGGGTCCTGAGACCGTCTCCAGCCCCCCGCGCGTGGCCCTGGGTCCCGTGGGAGTACCTCCTCCGCCGCCGCCCCCGCCGCCCCCCCTGTTCATGCCCGTGCCGCCGGAAGCGCCCCCCATCGAAAGCAAGCGCGTGCTCGCTGGTGTCACGGCCATCCTGTTCGGCTTCATCGGCCTGCACAAGTTCATCTTGGGCTACACGGGTGAGGGCGTAGTCATGCTGCTCGTCACCTTCATCGGCGGGTTCTGCACGGCGGGCGTCAGCATCTTGGCGACGGCCACCATCGGCTTCATCGAAGGCATCGTCTACCTCAGCAAGAGCGACGCCGAGTTCGTGCGCGAGTACCAAGTCGGCCGCAAAGAGTGGTTCTAAGCAGCGACGCTGCGGCTCGGCCGCGCCTACGGCGCGCGCTGGTGGGCGCAGCGTGCGTATGGCTGCCGCCGCTGGCAGCCCTCGTCCTTTCACCCCTGCACGAATGCGGGCACTGTCTGCGGGCGTTTGCCGTGTACTACGCGCTCGCCCCGGGTGTGCTGGCGGGACTGTGCGCGGCCGCCACGGGCAGCGGCTCTGAAGGTGTCTTGTTGGTGGCCGCACCCGCGACACTCGGCATGTGGTGGGCGGCTAGCGCTGCTGCCGGAGCAGGCTCACGACGCGCGCGCCTGCTCCTGCTTGGCGCCGTGGCCGTTCTATCCGGCACATCCGCAGTGGTGTTCGGGCACTTGCTGCGGATGTGAGCGACCGCTCCGCTACTGCCGGCGCAAGGTGCAACCCAGTTCGCTCATGGCGCGCTCGACGCGCTCCAAGAACTTGTGAATCTCGGCTTCGCCGAGCGTCTTGTCCTCGGCGCGCAGCTCCACGTGCCACGCGATCGAGCGCGAGCCCACGGGCAGAGTGCCACCGCGGTACACATCAAAGACTTCCATGCCGCGCACCAGCCCCTTGCCCGAGCGCGTCAAAAGTTCTTCACAGCGCCCTGCCTGCACGCTGTCGGGCACAACCACGGCCACATCGACCTTGACACCCGGGAAACGCGGCAAAGGTTGGTAGGTGCGCGCCTCGGCAGTCGCCGCCAAGAGCGCATCCAGCGACACGACGGCGCAAGCCACCTCGCTAGCGAGCTCGCCGTCCAGACCCAAGCGCTTGGCTGCCAACGGATCCAGCGCCCACACGCGAGCCAGTTCATGAGCTCCATCGGCGCTTTGGAAAGCAGCGCGCACCACCGGATGCGCATAGGGCTCGGCCGTCTCCGTGCTGACCACGCGTGCCTGCGAGTGGCCCAAGCCGGCCAACAAGTCCTCCACCATCGAACGCACCTGCGTCCAAGCACGCCCATCCGGCTTCGTATCGGGTTGAGAGGCCAGCGCGACAACGATGGCGCACTCATGCACCTCGCGCGGTTCGCCACGCGCGCTGGGTGTCTCAGGCAGATAGCCCTTGCCCACCTCGTAGAGCGCCACGCGATCGGCGTGTTGCCGGTTCTCGCGCGCCTTTTCCAGCACGCTTGGCAACACACCGCGTCGCATGCGCCCGAAGCCCTCGGCGACGGGATTGACCACAGCCACATGCGGGCGCGTGTCCAGTTCGAGTGACACCAACAACGCATCCGACACAAAGCTGTAGCTCAACGTCTCCGTCAAGTGGGCGTCGCGCGACAAGCGATCTTGGATGGCACGCATCAACATGCGCCGTGTCCAACCAGCGTTGCGCGGCGGCGGCTCGACCGCTGCCACCAAAGGCCGCACCGGGATGTTCGCGTAGCGATGAATGCGACCGACTTCTTCGATCAGATCTTGCTCGATGGTCACATCCTTCGTTGCGCGGCGCGCTGGCACCGCCACCACGAGCTGACCTTCCTTGGCCACGACACCAAAGTCGAGGCTTGTCAGAATCGCTGCAATGCGCGCATCGGAAAGGTCCACGCCTAGCAACTGACGCACGCGCTGCGGACGCAACACGATCTCGTGCGCGGGATCCTTCCAAGTGCCTACGTCCGTGATCGCTGCACTGATGTGCGCTGCAGGATCAATCTGCTGCAGCATGCGCACATAGTGCGCCGCCGCCTGAGCAGGCAGCGTGGGATCCAGATGCTTCTCAAAGCGCGTGGAAGAGTCCGTGCGCAAGGCCAAACGCTGCGCCGTGCGCCGCACCACGGCGGGCGCAAAGGTCGCGACCTCCAACAGCAAGCTGCTCGTGCCGGCTTGGACCTTGCTGCCTTCACCACCCATCACGCCGGCGAGAGCCACCGCTTCGTCACCGGCGCAAATCAGCATGTCGCTGGTGGCCAGCTCGCGCTCTACGCCATCGAGTGTGCGCATGCGCTCGCCGGCGCGCGCATCGCGCACCACGATGCCTCTGCCTTGCAGTTGCGAGCGATCAAAGCAGTGGTTCGGCTGCCCCAAGTCGTACATGACGAAGTTCGACAGGTCGACAAGCAGGTCAAGGGGCCGTGCACCCACAGCGAACAGCAAGGCCCGCAACCAGTCGGGCGAACGCTGCGGTGCTACGCCATCAATGGGCACCGCGATGTAGCGCGTGCACCCTTGGCTGCGAATGTCGACCTGTGTGGCCGCGCCCGCACCAAT
>CAIKQM010000023.1 GCA_903829565.1 uncultured Planctomycetota bacterium | reverse complement strand
GTCTTCGGTGGCCAACGCCACCGACCACAGCCCGGCCTCAAGGCCGCGCAAGGTGAAGTCGTACACATCACCCGGATCAGGCGGGCGCTTGAAGGTGCGCAACGAGCACACACCCTGCATGCGCGGACCCAACTCGATGAACACATCATCGCCAAACGTGGCGACTACGGAACCGCGCCACACCTTGAGGGTGTGTTTGCCATGTTCCGGGGTTTCCCCCGGCTGCGAGGCGTGTTGCGAGGCGTGCACCATGCTCCCAACCTCCCATCCTATGGGTGTACATCGGATCCTAGGGCTTCGAAGACCGCGAAGAAACAGGGCCATGTCTCCGAATCGGTCGCCGCAGTCGCTACTTTGGAGCCCATGATGCTCGCCGACCTGCTGTTGTGTGCCCTCCTGCCGAGCCTTGCCAGCCTGCCGTCGCCTGCGACGGGCGATGGTCCGCGTCTGGAGGCCGGACCGTTGCGCTTTGAATGGATCAAGGACCACTTCGAGCGACCGGGCGGCGGCGAGTTGGGCAACACGCACGGCGTCATCGTCTCTGACAGCCAAGGCTTCTTGTATGTCAACACGGATACCGAGAAGGCCGTGATGGTCTACGACGCCCAAGGCAAGTACGTGCGCGCCTTTGGTGCGGACCTCGCCGGCGGCGTGCACGGCATGGTGATCAACAAGGAAGCGGATGGTGAGTACCTGTACTTGGTGCACCATTCGTTGCATGAGTGGCGCAAGCTGACGCTCGACGGCACGACGGTGATGAAGCGCGGCTTCCCCGTCGAGTCGGGCAAGTACGAGTCGGCCGATGCCTTCCGTCCCACCTCGATCGCAGTCGCCACCGACGGCACGATCTTCGTTGCGGATGGCTACGGCCAGCACTGGATCCACCGCTACGACGCGCAAGGCACCTATCTCTCGACCTTCGGCGGCTATGGCACGGCTGCGGGGCAAGTGAACTGCCCGCACGGCTTGTTGATCGACAAGCGCCAGCAACCGGAGACGCTGCTGGTCGCTGACCGCGGCAACCACCGCTTGCAGGTCTTCGACTTGCAAGGTGTGTCGCAAGCCTTGATCGAAGGCATGTTCCGCTTGCCGTGCAGCATGCAGGAGAAGGACGGCTACCTCGCGGTGCCTGACCTCGCCGGCCGTGTGACCATCTTGGATCGCGAGAACAAGCTCGTGGGGCACCTTGGCGACAATCCGGACGAAGCGCTGCGCGCCCAGAACGGTGTGGCACGCGACAAGTGGCAAGATGGCCTCTTCATCTCGCCGCACAGCGCGCACTTTGATGCCGCGGGCAACTTGATGGTGATGGACTGGAACTATCTCGGACGCATCAACAAGCTGGCACGCATGCAGGAAGCACCGAAGGACGAAGGAGTCGGTTACACGGACACGCCGCTGTTGCCGGGTGGCAAGTGGGTAGTGCACGACAAGAATCGTCCTGTGCCGCGTGTCGTCACACCCAGCGCGCCGACCACGACTCCGCCGCCGGCAGATGCCATCGTGCTGTTTGATGGCAGTGATTGCTCGCGTTGGCGCAACGGCGACAAGGACGGCACATGGAAGGTCGAGAACGGCTACATGGAGGTCAACGGCACCGGCAGCATCGAGACGAAGGAGTCCTTCGGTGATTGCCAAGTGCACCTCGAGTTCGCCACGCCGGCCAAGGTCGAGGGAGATAGCCAAGGTCGCGGCAACTCCGGTCTGTTCCTCATGCAGCGCTACGAGGTGCAGATCCTCGATAGCTACCAGAACCGCACTTACGCCGATGGCCAATGCGGTGCGCTCTATGGGCAAACGCCGCCGCTCGTCAATGCCTCCATGGCGCCGGGCGAATGGCAGAGCTACGACATCGTCTTCAAGGCACCGCGCTTTGATGGCGCCAAGCTACTGACGCCGGCGCGCATCACCGTCATTCACAACGGCGTGGTGGTGCAAATGGACCAAGAGTTCATCGGCGCCACAGCGCATCGTGCCGTGGCGCAATACACCGCGCATGCGGCCGAGCTGCCGTTCGGCTTGCAAGATCACGGCAATCCGATGCGCTTCCGCAATGTGTGGGTGCGCCGTCTGTAAGCAGGCGAACTAGGGCTGCCGCTCAAAGCGATACGCGCCTTGCGTGGCTCCCCACACTTGCTTGCCGGCGGCATCGTAGCCGCGGTCCCAAGAGGTCATGCCATCGGCGGCGAGGCGCACTTCGCTCGTAGCGTAGACAGCACCCTTAAGCTCGCTGGGGCAACCGTCCCCCACGGTCGAGCCTAGGAACGAGTGCTCGTCGACGCGCCGCAACACCACGGCACAACCGCTGCGCTCGTCCAGATCCTCTGGGCCGATGGCCTCAAAGGCCCACGGGTCCTTCCATTGACCGGCCCAACGCAACGGATCCACACGCAAAGCGTAGACCTCGCTGACAACCGCGTCGCCCTGCGCCTGCAAGCGATAGACGCGCTGGCGGTACGGCTTGTCCAGATTTTTTGACGCCGCTTGCTCGACATACAGCCAAGGTCCATCGCTGCGCTTGGTCCAAATGGGCACCACGCGCAAGCGGATGTCAAAGTAGTCCTGCGGTGCCGCTTCGGCTTGGGCTTGCGACGAGAACGAACCGCACAGCCAATCCTGGACTACTTGAATGTCCGGGACGGGTGCCTGCGTTGAGTGACAGCCTGCAAGGCTGAAGCCCAGCAGACTGGCACACAGTGCTGCGGAAGCGAGGGGCGCGTAGCGTTGAGTCCACTTCATGGGTTCGACATGGTGTGTAGGGCCAGCAGTTTCGCCGTCCCAAGCTCGAAGCGCAACACGCCTTCGGGCGCGAGGGTGTCGAGTGTGCCTTCCCACACGCGTGCACCAGCGCGGTGCACAGCTACACGTTGACCGGCGAGCGTGAGGTGCCACTCTTGCGGAGTCGCTTCCTCAGAAGCAGGTGGTTCCCAGACAAGTCCTGTGCGCGAAGCCTGCAGACCCGGGCCCAGGGGACGAAGTCTTGCGGCCTCTAGATCAGGCTCGCAACGCACATAGACGCGTGCACCGGCGCCCTGCATGGTCAAGCGCGCCACTTGCACAGGACCGGCAAAGGCCAATGGCTTAAGCACCGCATCGCCCACGGAGTGCTCGGTCCATCTGCGCAGGCCAAGATCCACGAGGCGCGGGTCGCGCCAACGCACCCGACCTTGCTTGCCCGAGTGCACTTGAAAGGCAAGAAAACCGGACAACTCGACCGGATCGAGCGCGTCGCAAGTCGTCACACCGTTGACGCTGACTTGGTAGTGCGGACCGCGCACCTCGATGCGGTAGCGGTTCCAGCCATGCTTGTCGAAGGCGCGGCGCGCAGCCTCTTGCCCTTCTAAGCTCGCTAGCCACCCGCGACGGCCCTCTTCGTACAGACCACCTGACCAGGAGCGGTCGCTGGGGTCGATCTCAATCTGCGGGCCGCGCACCCGACCGTCGACCTCGTGGGAACGCACTTGGATCCCTGAGTTGGAGGCCACTTCCAGACGCACATCGACCTCCAGCACAAAGTCGCCGTACACAGCTTGTGTAGCCAAGAAGCTCTGCTTGCCGCCGGTGACGGAACCAACGAGATCCGTCCCATCCAACGTGTAGCGTGCATCGCCGAAGCTGCGAAAGCTGTCCAGTCCTTTGGACAGGAGCGGCTCGCCACTCGTGCGAACCGTTGGCGGAAGCACCACCACCTCGTCCATGGTCCAAGGCTTGCTGCGCGCTGCCGAGTCCACACGAGCTTGAGCCACAGCTTCTAGTCCTACCGGATCAGCTCCATGCCCCCACTCACGACGCACATACGACAAGACGGCGGCAATGTCGGCATCGCTGCCATTCCACGCGGGCATGCCGATGCT
>CAIKQM010000022.1 GCA_903829565.1 uncultured Planctomycetota bacterium | reverse complement strand
GCAACTTGGTCGAGCACGGGATGGATGCGCACCGAACGCGTGTCCGGATCATAGCTGCCCAGGCGCAGACCGCGCCGCGCGCTTGAGGTGGAGCGACCCCAGCCGATGGCGGGACGCGTGTGCAGGGCAAAGTACTCGCGTTCGACTTCGTCTGCGATGTCAAGCAAATCATACACAGCACCCCGAGTCTGCATCGCGGGTGCTTGAGGGCGCGTGGCGGCCAGCTGTACCTCGACAAAGGCATCGAGTGCCGCGCAGGCGCGCGTGGCTCGCTTGCCCACCGCAATCCAGCGTGCGACCGCTTCGCGCACGGACTCATCGGCGCCGGCAAACATCGAGTGCAAGCGCAAGTCCAGCCCGCCATCCTTGCGTCCGCGCATCGAGAGCGGCGTCTTGCGCGAGCGCGACCATGTCAAGGCAATCGGACGCTTCAAACGCAACGAGAGCGCGTGCTGCCATTCCAGCGCGCGCTCTCGCAGTTCTTGACGAGACAGTTGGCTCACACGCCTAGCATACTCACTCGGTCAGGTTCAGATCCTGAGTGACCACGCCACCTTCCGAGACGATCACTTCAATCTGCGAGTTGCGCTCGTCGCCCAAGAGCGAGAACGGATTCGCTTCGCCTCCGGCCACCGGCCGCACCGCCGACAGCGTGTAGCGCCCGGGCGCCACTGCGGTGAAGGTGAACTTGCCATCGCTCGCGCTCTTCGTCGAGTAGCTGCTCGGCAGGTCATGATCCGCAGGACGCAGCGACACCGCCGCAGCCGACAGCGGCTTGCCAGCAGCGTCAAACACCGTGCCCTGCACACCACCACCACGCGCCAAGCGCACATCGCCCACTTGCGTGGCTTGGCCCTCGGTTACGCGCAGCTCGCGCTTCATCGTGCGCGTGTAGCCCGCGGCTTGCACATCGATCATGTAGCTCTCCGCTGCAAGGTTCTTGAGCGTGAACACACCTTGATCATTCGTGCGTGCTTCGGCGGTCGTCGCGTTGGTCGGATACGTGAAGCCCAAGGCTTGCGTGAACACATCGTCCGTCCAATCCGACTCGTGACTGGTGACGCGCGCGCGTGCGACCGGCTTGCCGTCGGCATCGACGATGCGACCGGTGATCGAGCCGCCACGCTGCAAGCGCACGACGATCCCGTCGACATCCTTGCCAGCCTGGACCGTGAAGTTCGGCGAGTTGGTCGGCGCGTAGCCTTGCGCTTGCGCCTCCACCACGAAGCCATCCGAAGGCGGAGCGGACTCGATCACAAAGTCTGCGCCTTGCGTCACGGCCCATTCTTCGCTGACCGGTTGGGTGGGCGAATCCGGGCCGTACCAGAAGCGCAAGCGCACCTTGGCGCCCGTCACCGGCGTGCCGGTTTCCGCATCCAACACGCGGCCGCGCACCGCGGCTTCCTTGAACATCTCGAGCACCACGCCCGACGAGTTGGACTCCACGCGGTTGCGGCCACCAGGCAGCGCACGCCAACCCTTGGCCGAGGCCACGATGTTGTACGAACCGGGCATCAAGCCCTCGACGCAGAAGTCGCCGTTGTCCTTGGTGACGGCTTGGCCGCGCGCGCTTTGCTGCGTCGCGCTGACACCCACCGCGATGACCGTTGCGCCCGCGATGCCCACGCCACCTGCGCCGACCACCTTGCCGCAGATCTGCTCGCCGATCTTCAGCACGATGTCGCGCTGCAGCATCTCTTCCTTGTCAAAGTTCAGGCCCGGGATCGTGATCTGTCCGTAACCAGGTGCCGCCACTGTCAAGGTGCGTTGACCACGCGGCACGTTGATGAACTCGTACCAACCTTCTTTGTTGGCCTTGACCTCCATGCGATCCGGAGCCGCAACACCGAGGCCTTGGTACTGCACACCTTCGAGCCACAGCACCGCATCGTCCACGAAGTTGCCGCCTTCGTCCTTCACATAACCCGACAGGCGCGCACCAGGCAGCAGCACAATCGGGGGTTCCTCAAACACGCCTTGATCGAACACCGGTACGGTCGGGACCTCTTTGCGCGCGTACTGCGGGTGCGTCACGATCAAGGTG
>CAIKQM010000021.1 GCA_903829565.1 uncultured Planctomycetota bacterium | reverse complement strand
GAACGTGGCGCCAAGCAGATCGAACCGACGGCTGTAGGGGCCGAAGTCGCTGCACGCGCGCGCGCCATCCTCGATGGCCTGGCCTCCATCGGCGAAATCGCGGAGCGCGGAGCCGAGCCCTTGTCCGGCACGCTTTCCTTGGGCGTGATCCCCTCCCTGTCCCCGTACCTCTTGCCTTGGCTGCTGCCGGCGCTGCGCCGGCGCTTCCCGCGGCTCAAGCTGGTCTTCCGCGAACTGAAGACCCAAGAGTTGCTCGGCCAGTTGCTGGCACATGAGATCGATGCAGGCATCCTCGCGCTGCCGCTGCACGATGCGAGCATTGCCAGAAGCCCCATCTTCGAGGAGCCCTTCTACTTGCTCGTGGGTGAAGGCCATGCCTTGGCCAAGAAGAAGAGCATCAAGGAGGCCGACCTCGAGGGTGAGCGCATTCTCCTGTTGGATGAAGGCCATTGCCTGCGCGACCAGGCCTTAGAGGTGTGTCGACGCGCGGGCGTGGATACCACGCAGGACGACTTCCGCGCGACCAGTCTCGAGACGCTGCGCCACATGGTCGCCGCCAACATGGGCGTCACCTTCTTGCCTGCGCTCGCGGCTCGCGGCGTGAAGACCAAGACGGTCGCGCTGCCCTTCGCACCCCCGCAACCATCGCGCAAGATGGCTTTGTGCTGGCGCAAGTCTCACCCGCGCCCCGCCGATCATCTGACGCTCGCGCAATTCCTGCGCGAACAAGCACCGGAGGGCGTCAAGCGTGCTTGACACCCTCCGTGCGTAGATCTCAGACCGACACGCTGCTCACTTGTGCGCGAGCAGCATGGTCATGCGCTTGCCCATCAACTTGGGCATCATCTCGATCTTCGAGACATCGGCCAGCGTTTCCGCCACCTTCTGCATGACCTGATAACCGTGCTCCGGGTGCGCCATCTGGCGACCGCGGAAGATGCACACCACTTGCACCTTGTGACCTTCGGCCAGGAACTTGCGGCCTTGGTCAAGACGATAGGACAAGTCGTGCTCATCAATCGCCGGGCGCACGCGCAACTCTTTCAGACCGCTCGCCTTAGCGTGCGTGCCCTTTTCCTTCTTGCGCTGCGCGTACTTGAACTTGCCAAAGTCGAGAATACGGCACACCGGCGGACGCGCCGTCGGTGACACTTCCACGAGGTCGAGCCCCGCTTGGTCAGCCAGCTTCTGGGCTTCCATCGTGGGCAACACGCCCACTTGGACGCCGTTTTGGTCGATCAGTCGGACCTCGGGGATCCGGATCTGGCGATTCACACGATATTCGGTCGAGCTCAAGAGTCTCCTTGCGATGCGTACTGGGGTCGGAAGACCGCCTAGGATAGGGCAGGTGGGCGGACGGTGCTAGCCTGCTGCTGCTGAACGGTCCGTACGTGGACCTCCTCCAACTGCTTAGGATCGATGACCGAGGGCGCACCGCACATCAAATCGGTGGCGGAAGCGGTCTTGGGGAACGCCACCACATCACGGATGTTGTCGAGCCCCAGAGTCAGGGCGCTCAGGCGGTCGAGTCCCACGGCGAAGCCCGCGTGCGGCGGCGCGCCAAAGCTCAGGGCCTCCAGCAAGAAGCTGAACTTGCGCTGCTGCTCCTCGGGGCTGATGCCGAGGATCGAGAAGATGCGCTGCTGCACGTCCGTGCGATGGATACGCACCGAACCCGAGCCCAGCTCCCAGCCATTCATGACGAGGTCGTAGGCGCGCGACAGCAACGCCTCGAGGCGCTTGGGCTCCTTCTCTGCGTCAGGGCCGCCCATGTCCCAATCCAGCGGAGCCGTGAACGGGTGGTGCGCGGAATAGAAGCGCTGTGTCTCCTCGTCCCATTCGAACATCGGGAACTCGGTCACCCACGCGAAGCGGTACTCACCCGGCTTGGCGGGGAAGAAGCGCTTGCCCACGGTGTTGCGCAACTCGCCCAAGGCGCGCCAAACGACCTTCTGCTTGTCGGCTACGAACAAGGCCACATCGCCTTCGTGCGCGCCCAGTGCTTGCATCAACGCAGCACCTTGTTCGCCGGCGGCAAAGCGCGCCAGAGGACCAACGCCACCGTCCGCGCCGCAGCGCCACCAGGCCAAGCCCTTGGCGCCGGCCGCCTTGGCCACGACTTCGAGGCCTTCGATGTCCTTGCGCGAGAGCTCGTGTTGCTTGGGCACCACGATCGCCTTCACGCGCCCCCCGTTGGCGACGCAATCAGCGAACACCTTGAAGGTCGACTGCGCGGCCCACGCGCCGACGTCAACCAACTCAAGGCCGAAGCGCAGGTCGGGCTTGTCCACACCGTAGCGCTCCATCGCCTCGGTCCACGATAGACGCTGGAACGGGACTTGGATGTCGATGTTCAAAGCCTCTTTGAAGGTCTCCTTCATGACCTTCTCCCAGCACGCGAAGATGTCCGACTCTTCGACGAAGGACATCTCCATGTCCAACTGCGTGAACTCTGGCTGACGATCCGCACGCAAGTCCTCGTCGCGGAAGCAACGCGCCACTTGGAAGTAGCGGTCCATGCCCGCCACCATCAGGATCTGCTTGAACAGCTGCGGCGACTGCGGCAGCGCGTAGAACTCGCCCGGATGCACGCGGCTCGGCACGAGGTAGTCGCGCGCCCCTTCCGGCGTCGCGCGCGTCAGGATCGGCGTCTCTACTTCAACGAAGTTCTGGCGCTCGAACGAGCGCCGCATCGCATTGATGAAGCGCGAGCGATGCACCATGTTCTTCTGCATCGCAGGACGACGCAGGTCGATGTAGCGCCAACGCAGGCGCGTTTCGACCGCCACATCCTCATCTTCAATCTGGAACGGAGGCGTCTTGGACTTCGACAGGATGATGAGCGCATCGG
>CAIKQM010000020.1 GCA_903829565.1 uncultured Planctomycetota bacterium | reverse complement strand
TCACCCAGGCCCAGTATTCGAAGGTGATGGGCAACAACCCGAGTTCCTTCCAAGGTGATCCGGTCGCTGGCGTCGACAGCTCGAATCATCCCGTCGATCGGGTGTCGTGGGAGGACGCCGTCGAGTTCTGCAAGCGGCTTTCCGACTTGCCGGAGGAGCGGGCAGCCGGTCGCGTGTATCGCTTGCCGACGGAGGCTGAGTGGGAGTACGCGTGCCGGTCGGGCAGCAACGCGCCGTTCAGCTTCGGAGGGCTCGAGTTGGTCGATGACTACGCCTGGTTCACTTCGAACAGCAAAGGCAGGTCGCATCCCGTCGGCGCGAAGGACATGAACGCGTGGGGTCTCTACGACATGCACGGCAATGTGCAGGAGTGGTGCAGCGACTGGGCCGGCGACTACCCCGAGGCTGCGGTCAGCGATCCCACTGGTCCAACCGAGGGCTACAGCCGAATGATCCGCGGCGGCTCTTGGTTGCACCCCGCCGGGTATGGCAAGTCAGGGGGGCGGACCAACGGCTTTCCTCCGGACACGCGCTCCGACTACGTCGGCTTCCGCGTTGCACTGTGTACCCCGAGCGTTTCCAAGTAGCTTGGTGCGAGGCGAGACAGTCGGCACAAGCGTTCGACGCGTTGCGACAGCAGTCGCGAAAGGATCCCACCATGAAGAAGCCCCGAGGGCGTTCCCTGATCGTGGTGCTGATGCCGCTCCTCCTCGTCCTCGGCGGAGTCGGCCTCGCCTCCCTTGGACTCTGGCAGGGTTCGCTTGTTCTGATGGCGCTGGGAGTGCTTGTCGCTGCGGCTGGAGTCCTGTGGAGCGTCATCGTGCTTGACTTGGCCGATCCGTTCGACTGGTTCTGACGATCGACACGCAGCCCATCGCAGGTCTGCGATCTCATACGAGCTCAATTCGAGGAGTGCTCAAGCGAGGCGCGGTTCATGCGTCGCGTAGCTCTGGCTGGGTTTCGGCGCGCCGCTGCGGCTACTTGTCCTTGCGCTTCGACGCGGGCTTCGGATCGTTGAACGGCGCCTTGTGGGGATAGTCGTCGCCCACGGTCTGCGCCGGATTGCCGCGGGCAGGCGGCACGACCCAGGTCGCGCCCTCAACGCTTGCTGGTCCTTCGCGCAAGACCTTGATCAATTGGGCCGCGTCGGCGGCGAGGCTTCCCGGATCGTTCGGAGGCATGTGCGCGTTCGGGTCCCAGCCGTTCTCCATGAACATCGACATCGTGCTCAGCCCCACGCGGTGGCACTCGAGGCAGCTGTTGCCGGGGATGTGGACCGTCCGCATGTCCCAGTTGTCGCCGCCGATCACCCAGAACGGCGAGTTCTCGTCGAGGATCGGAACGACGGGCTCGTCCGTGCCCGGCATCTTCGCGGCGGTGATGAAGTCGTTCGTGATGAACGGGTCGGCCTGGTGGCACTGCACGCACTGCAGACGCGACCGTTCGGGCGGCACGAAGGCACGGTTGAACTCCGCGGGGTCGTCGATCCACGGCATCACGCCGCGCATGCGCAGCGTGCCTTCGTCGAGCTTGACCCACGGCTTGAGCTTGTCGGAGCTCTCGAAGAATGCAGTCGCACCGGTCTTTCGGTGGTAGCCGATCATCTGGACCGAGGCGATGAGGTCGGCGGGATCGCGGGTCAAGTTGCGGCCGAAGCTGACCCACACGACATCCGGCAGGGGCTTGCCGTCGGCGGTTCGGCCCTCGTGACGCTGGAGCGTCGACCCGGAGACCGTGTCCTTCCCGAGGAAGCCCGGGTTGTCGCATGCGCGGCGACGGTTGCCGTACACCTGAACGCCATCGACATAGATCGGGATCTCAACAGCCTCCGACAGATCGATCTTCGGCGGTACGCCGAGCTCGGGCTCGACCATCTTCGCGTACTCCGATGCCGTCGCCGGGAAGTACCACGCACGTTCATCGGAAGCAGGTTTGCCCGACGCACGCAGCGGTCCCTTGTCAACGACGGATTGAGGAGCCTTGGTTGCTTCCGCAGCGATCTCGCTGCGGTTGCTCGTGGCGTTGTCGGGAGTGCAGCCCGGTTGCGTGACGAGCACGCACGCGAGAACGGATACCTGAAGCACAAGGGTTGCGGAACGTCGAGCGAGACACACAGGAAGGCTCCTCCGGCTCGAGATTGGGCACGCACGCAGACTCACGGCGCAGACGACCGAGCCGCGAGGCACGATAGCGGACCGTTCGACGGCAGATTGCGGAGCTGGCGGCGGAGATGTCATCCGTGCCACAACTCATGAACCGCGACCCATCACCCGAGACTTCCGCGTTCCGCGCCCTCCCCGCACGCAACCCCTTGTCGCAAAGGCGCGTTTGAGTCGCCCAAAACGCGAACGCCCCGGCCGTGAGGCCAGGGCGTTCACTCTGAACCTGCTGGCGCGCCAGCTTCGCGCGCATCCATCAGTTTCACGCGGCCTTCGACCGCTGATGGGAATGAGGGCGGGCGAAACGGGTTTCGAACAGGCGAGTTGGCTTCCGGCTCTCTTGGCGAGCGGGATACCTCTCTGGTGCGTTGGAAACTGGGTTCCAGAGCGCTCCAAGGGGGCCTCGTCAAGGCTCGGGCCGTCAACCACCGCAGCCAATCGCGCGGCAGTTTGCCCTTGACATATTCACGGCACGCGTTCATATTGCCTGACGTGACTACCAGCTTCGCCGATCGCCGCACCAAGGACCTCTTCGGCCGGGAACGGGTCAAGGGCCTATCCGCAGAGATCCAGCGTGCAGCGCTTCGCAAGCTCCTGATCATCGATGCGGCGGCGAGCATCGATGACCTTCGTGTGCCGCCGGGCAACCGGCTCGAGGCCTTGCGGGGCGACCTGCGAGGCTTCCCTCGATTCGCGTGAACGACCAGTGGCGCATCGTGTTCCGCTGGTCCGAAGGAAACGCCTCCGACGTCCGCATCATCGACTACCACTGAACGACTAGGACTGAACGAGGTCACCATGCCCAGCACCCGTGCCAACCGTCACCGCCCCGTCCACCCCGGAGAGATCCTCCACGAGGAGTTCCTGGTCCCGCTCGGGATCTCGATGTACCGCCTTGCCAAGGACACGGGCATGCCCGCGGACCGGGTTGGACGCCTCGTGCGCGGCACCCGCGCATTCAGCGCGGACACTGCGCTGCGCCTGGCGGCCTACTTCAAGACGACCGCGGAGTTCTGGATGAACCTACAGGCGCGCTATGACCTTGAGGTGGCGCGGGATGCCCGCGGCACCAAGGCGATCGCCAAGATCAGGCCGTACAAGGCGGCGTGAGGCGGCCCTGGCCCAACCCTCGAAATCCCTGCGTACAAAGCGAACGACGCGCCCTCGTGGAGGACGCGTCTGTCTTACTTTCGGCGAGGGCTGCTGTTTGCAACCACTCTTGAAGTAGGGAGAGCTGGACGGGTTTCGAACGTTGCGAGAGATCTAGCTTGCAGAAGAGAGCTGGATAGCCCCTCGTGGCACGCTCAAATCAGGGTTCTAGATCTCTCTCGTTGGCCGGCATCGAGCCCCTCCGCGTGAGCGGAAGCAGAGGGGGTGGGCAAGCATCGAAGAGAGTCGCCACGGGGGGACCTGTTCAGCGCGACCCCGTTACGGTCCTGAGCTTGGTTTAATCTATCTCCATCACCACCGTTGGTCACCGGCAGCATAAGGAAACGCGCGCGACATCGATCCGTGTCGCCCTCACACGCCTCTCGGAGAAAGCAATGGACACCCTCTTCCTACTCACGCCCGGCTTCACAGACAGCGTTCGCGACGGCGAAGGCAAGAAGTACTACTGCCCCGACTGCGCTTTCCTCGAGGGCGTGCTCGGCTGCTGTCCCGCGTTGCGAACGCAGCTCGACATCCGGTACGTCGCGTACCCACGGCCGAGGCGTGACATCGTTGCGCTTGTGGGCGAAGCGCATCAGGGGTGCCCGAATCTTGTCCTTGATCCCGCGAACCACCAGTTCGTCGACGCGGCAAGCTTCCACCACTTCGGTGACCACCTGCATTCCACCGACACGAAGGTGATCGTGAACTACTTGACCGCACGATACGGCGCGATGGTCGCGCACTTCTGAACGAACATGATGAACCTTTCACACCGCATCTCGCTGACCATCAGCGCGGTATCCGCGCTCCTCGCCGCCTCATGCCGGGCCCCGAGCGATGGAACCGCCGAGACCAAGGCATCTGTCGCTACTCCGGCGGGCGTTGCGGAAGTCCACCGCGGCATCTCGGGGAAGGAGTTCATCAACAGCATCGGAATGAAGTTGGTGCTCATTCCGAAAGGCGAATTCGCGATGGGCTCGGCCCGTGGCAATCCCAACTCCGATGGAGACGAGCGCCAGCACGCCGTCACGATCACCCGGGACTACTTCCTTGGTGCTTTCGAGGTCACACAGTCCCAGTACGAACGGGTGATGGGCCGCAATCCGAGCCTGGTCCAAGCCGACGGCGAGAACCGTCCGGTGGACCGCGTCTCCTGGCACGATGCCGTCGCGTTCTGCGAGCGCCTGTCGCAGCTTCCCGAGGAAAAGGCGGCGGGCCGCTCGTATCGACT
>CAIKQM010000019.1 GCA_903829565.1 uncultured Planctomycetota bacterium | reverse complement strand
TTGATCAACGCGGCGCCCGCGATGACCATGTACGCGCTCTCGGTCATGTAGACGCGATCGCTGATGATCGGCATGTAGCCGCCACCGGCAATGCAGTCGCCGAACACACCGGCGATCTGCGGCACTCCTTCGGCCGAGAGCAAGGCGTTCTTCTTAAAGATGTGGCCCGCGCCCGTCGCGCCAGGGAAGGACTGCGCTTGCTCCGGCAGGTACAGCCCCGAGCAGTCCACCAGATAGATCACAGGCAGGCGCAACCGACGCGCCATCTCTTGTGCGCGCTCGATCTTCTCCGGTGTGCGCGGCCACCACGATCCCGAGGCCACGGTGTTGTCATTGGCGATGACCACGCACCAGCGTGCGTGCACCTTGGCGAAGACCGTGATGACGCCAGCTGCCGGTGATTCCAGCTTGCCGAACAAGCGACCAAAGTTGGCGAAAGTGCCGACCTCGTACAGCTCTGTGCCTGCATCGCGCAGTCGCTCGACGCGTTCGCGGGCCGTCAACTTGCCCTTTTGGTGCACACGCTCGACATAGGTTGCGCCCCAGCCGGCCTGCACCTTGGCACGCCGCTCCAGCAACTGCCGCTCGCGCTCCTCGAGGGCCGCAAGATTGCGTGCATAGGCGCCAGCATCGATGGCTGCATCGCGTGCGGATCCGATAGGGACGATCTTCACATGGGCCATGGTCTTACTCCTGCATGCCCGGGATGGAGCCGGTGTCGTACTGGCCACTTTGGAAGGCGTGGGAGCCCAGCACGGCGAGGTGCACCGGGATCGTGGTGGCGACACCTTCCACGCGCGCGTTGCGCAAGCACGCCAGCAGGGTTTGGATCGCTTCGGCGCGCGTGGAGCCGTGAGCGATGACCTTGGCGAGCAACGAATCGTAGTACGGCGGGACTTCATCACCAGCCGCGACGTGCGTGTCGACGCGCACGCGCCCGGGACCCAGATGCGTGGGGATGTCCACCACGCTCAGCACGCCAGGCGAGGGTGCGAAGGCGCGCGCCGGATCCTCGGCATTGATGCGCACTTCGATGGCGTGTCCATTGGTTTTGACAGCCGCCTGAGCGATGCGCAGCGGTTGATTGGCCGCGACCTCTAGCTGCATGCGTACCAAGTCCAGGCCGGTGCGCTCTTCTGTGACCGGATGTTCGACTTGCAGGCGCGTGTTCATCTCCATGAAGTAGATGGCGCCGTCTTGCGCACGCAGGAACTCGACAGTGCCTGCGCCCGCATAGCGCAGCGTGGCGGTGAGATTGGCCGCGAGCATCCCGATGCGCTCGCGCGTGGCGTCATCTAGGCACGGCGAGCACGACTCTTCGATCAGCTTCGGGTGCTTGCGCTGGATCGAGCACTCGCGCTCGTAGAGGTGAATCGCGTTACCAAAGCGATCGCCCATCACTTGCACTTCGATGTGCCGTCCGCGCTCGAGGTACTTCTCGATGTAGCAAGCGCCATCGCCAAAGGCGGCGAGCGCCTCGGAAGAGGCCGCCTGCCAGGCAGCCGCAAAGTCCTTGGGGTCACGCACCAAGCGCATGCCGCGGCCGCCTCCGCCCGCGTCGGCTTTGACCATCACCGGGAAACCAATCTCGTGCGCGAGGCGCAGAGCTTCGGTTTCGTCGCGCAGCGGCCCATCGGAACCCGGAATGACCGGCAGGCCCGCCGCGCGCGCGGCCCGCTTGGCCGGCGTCTTCAAGCCCATCTGGTCCATGGCCCGCGGGGCCGGTCCCACGAAAGTGACCCCATGCGCCTCCACCAACGCCGCAAAGCGCGCATTCTCGGCGAGGAAGCCCCAGCCGGGGTGGAGTGCCGTGCAACCGGATTGCACAGCGGCCTGGACCAGTCGCTCTTGCTGCAGGTACGACTCGCGCGGCGGGCCGGAGCCCACACCGATCAGCTCGTCGAGGGCTTTGGTCCACGAGGCACCGCGGTCGGCGGTGGAGACGGCACCGACGGTGCGGATCCCCATGGTGCGTGCGGTGCGGGCGACGCGCACGGCGACTTCGCCGCGGTTGGCGATGAAGAGCTTGTGGAACATGCGTGTCGAGGATACTGGCCCAGACCATTGTGCAGAAACTGAGAGCCGAAAACCCGCTTGGCAGATCGCGGATGCAGATTGCCGGTGCGATTCCTGCGAAACCTGTCGCGCAGCAGCGGTCAGGCGTGTCGAGGCGGGCCAGTGGCGTTCCGACCTCTGGGCGCGCAAGGCCGCGCCTGAACGCAGCGGCAGCGGGACCTACCTAGTCGCAGGCGCGCTGCTCGTGTCAGCAACACTCAGGCCTAGAGGTACCAGACGAAGGCCCTGGCCGCCGCGTCACGGGAATCTGCGGAATTCCGAGTGCATTCGCCCAACTGCCCGAGCAAGTTCTGCACAATCATCGGAGCCAGTATCGTGATCACGCTCTTCCTGCTCCTCGTCTCCCAAGTTTCCCCTGAGCCCCCCTCATGGGACGCCACCCTCGCCCCACGCCTCCGCGCCGCCACCGAGGAGCAACGCGCCCAAATCGCCTCCGCCCTCGCCGACCGCGCCCACCTCCTCCCTCTCATCCTCGACCTGGCTCACGATCCCGATCGACGGGTTGCGCGGCCCGCAGCGGAAGCGCTGCAAGCGCTCTGCCGCAAGTCCACGGCGACCACGCGCGACCTCACGCCGGCGCAGACGGTCGAATGGCTGTCGAGGAATGCCGGCGATCCGGTGCGGTTGGTGGGGCCGGTGCTGCAGGCTCCGGCGGCGGACATGGTGGAGGTGTTGCGGCGGGCGGGTGGGGCGCAGGTGCGGTTGGTGGTGGATCCGGAGGCCTTGGAGCGCGGGGTGCCGGTGCCGTCCGGGGCAGGGGATCTGTTGCGCTGGTTGGCCGCGTTGCAAACGCTGCGCAAGCTGCGCAGTGAGGTCTTTGTGGATGCGAACGAGAGTGGGTGGGTGGTGCTGGGGCGGCCCACGGGCGCTGACTTGTCAAATTCACTTGACGCGGAGGCACCTGCGGAGCGTTGGGCGCGTTGGCGCGAGCGCTGGCTGCGCTTGGCGTACCTGCGTCGCGATCAGCCCACGGACCCAGCTGTGCGCCGGCGAGCGGCGCGTGCCTTGGCCATGTCAGGTTGGGATCTGGGCTTGGAATGGCTGGCTCATGCGGCTCGTCAAGAGGATGAGGTGGCTGTGGAGGCCTTGTGTTGGGCGGTGGGGGACACGCACGGTGGGCGTGAGTTGGCCCAGCCTGCTGTGCAAGCTCAGTTGATCGCCTTGCGCGATCAACTGCTGGCGCGCAGCGCATGGACGGCCGAGGACGCGAGTCGTTGCGCAAGCCTGACGCGCGGCTTGGCGGCGGCGCTGTCTTCCCAACCCGAGGCGGCGCGCGCGTATGTGGCTGCGCTGCCCGAGTCACGCACTCCGCAGGCGCACACCATGCAGTTGGAGTTGCTGCGCCAAGTGGCCTTGCGCATTGAGCCGCAGCTCGCGCAGCCGCCGGCCATCGCCGCTGCGTGGGCTAGGCCATCCAGTGAGGCGCCCGTCGAACACGAACTGCAGTTGGCTGCTTGGCGCGCGGCAGCGGCCTTTGGAGTGCGCGCGGAGGAGGCGGTGCTCCAACGTCATGGTGTGCAGCTCGCGCAAGCTCTGCGCGGGGCGCGCTTGGAAGCACTGGCGCGTGAACTCGCACATCAGGTCGGCCTCCTGTCGGCGGTTGCGGGCTTGGAGCCGCACTACGAGACCGGACTGCACCTGGCCGCGGGACGAGTCGATCTGGCGCAGGACGTGCTGCGCAAGCTGACACCTGTGCGTGCGTGTGTGGTGCTGCATCAGCTGTCACAAGAACTTGACGCGCCCAGCAGGGCGCACCTGCGTTCGTTACAGACCCAGTCGGCCTGGTGGGCCGAGCCAGCGGCACGCGAGCTGTGGCAGCGATTGCACAGCACGCACATCTGGATGCTGGAGGATCTGCAGACTCTAGGCGGCGAGAGCGAAGTCTGGGTCGTGCTCGCAGGTCGTCCGGAGCAGACGGCTGCACGGCAAGCATTGCTAGCGCAGTGGGCACGCCAACCCGCTCCACAGTTGGCGCGGTCGGTGTGCGCCGATTTGGAGGCGGCAGGACGCCCTGATCTCGCCGACGCCTTCGCTGTCGGCTTGGGCCGTGGCGGGGTGGCTCCCGTGGCGGTTGAGGTCCAAGGCTGCGTGGTGGATGGCGTGTGGGGTCGGATGTTGCCGCGCTGATGCAAGGCCTCCTGAATTAAGCAGATTCCTAGTTTGTGCAATCTCCGCGGCCGTCGCGGCTGCGTCATGGCTTGCGCTCGCTGCGCCGGCGCGCCGTGCACACTCAGCTAGGCCAGTATCCATTTGAGTCTCTCCCCTTGAACGGTCGATCACCTTTGCTAACCCTGTCCCCCCAAGCGCAATGTCTTCCTCCACCGCCAAATCCGTCGAAACAAAGCCCCTGCTCCCCGCCGAACCGGAGGAAGCACGCAAAGTGCCGATGCAGCGGGAGGAGCTCGTCGTTGCCGTCGCCCCGCGTAGCGGGCATGCCGAGCAGTTCCGCGCCTTGCGCAACTCGCTGGTGGCCCTCAACCCCGAAAGTGCGCCGCGCTCGATCGTGTTGACGAGTGCCGCCGCCGGTGAAGGCAAGACGGTGGCGACGTTGAACCTCGCCTTGGCTTTGGCCGAGATGCCTGGTGCGCGCGTGCTGGTCGTGGACGCGAACCTGCACCAGCCGTCGGTCGAGTCTTACTTGGGGCTGCAACGCCGCCAAGGGCTGTGTGACTTGTTGGATGGATCGTGCGCGCCGGATCGCGCCATTCGCCAGACCTCGGTCGACAACGTCTCCGTCTTGGGTGCAGGCTCTTTGCCGAACAACCCGTCGGTGGTGCTGGGCTCCGATCGCATGAAGTCGCTGCTCGCGACTCTCAAGCGCCAATACTCATGGGTGCTGATCGACACGCCCGAGGCCTCCAGCATCAGCGACGCCAGCATGTTGGGCGCGCTCGTGGACGGCATCATCTTGGTCGTGCGCTTGGGCGAAACGCCGCGTCACTTGGTCGAGCAAACGCACAACACGCTCGAGAGCCTCGGTGGCAATGTGCTGGGCACTTGCCTCACGAACGCCCGAGAACTCGACTGACGATCAGGCCGAGTCGCGACATCGGCTTGCCGGTGCGCGCACTGGCGACTAACGCGCGCAAGTGTGCGCGTTCGAAGGCGATCACTTCGGCGTAGCGCGGGTGCGCAAGCTCAGCTGCGCGGAATTCGGGCCCATGATGGATCATGCGGCCATCGGCTGCACGCTTGGGCGGGTAGCGGTGGTGCAGGAACTCGTGAAAGACCACGAAGGCCAGCACAAAGCGCGGCACAGCAACTTGGTCGAGCACGGGATGGATGCGCACCGAACGCGTGTCCGGATCATAGCTGCCCAGGCGCAGACCGCGCCGCGCGCTTGAGGTGGAGCGACCCCAGCCGATGGCGGGACGCGTGTGCAGGGCAAAGTACTCGCGT
>CAIKQM010000018.1 GCA_903829565.1 uncultured Planctomycetota bacterium | reverse complement strand
GCCCTGCACGCGAGCGGGTACTTCGAAGTCGTAGTTGACCCACGTAGTGACCGGAACGCTTGGCACTACGCCGCTGACTTGCGCGACGAGGTGCGCATCCTGCGGCAGGAGATCGTTGTTCGGGTCTTCCCATACACACAAGCGGATCTTGGTGTCAGCCGGGATCGCACCTGCTTGAAGCATCAACGACACCTGCAGGATCGAGTCGCCGGTTGCACTGGCTTCGAAGGACTGCAACCACACAAAGTCCGCGGGCTGCGACCATGTGACCCCGCGATTGGGTGCTCCATCGTCGAGCATGTGCATGTGCTGCGCATGGGCAGCACTTGCGCAGAGTGCGATCCAGCCGATAGCGCGTAGGAAGTGTGACATGCTGTGCTCCACACGCATCCTTGCACGCCTGCCGTGCGAAAGCCGCTCGTCAAGGTGCGCACTATCGTCGCGCCGCGTGCGCAGTCGCCTCCAAGGGCGTATGCTCGCGCCTCACACCATGCACGATCCCACTCCTACGCCTCCTGTGCCGAGCTCGTTCCGTGAGCTGGGTCTGCCTCCGACGGTGGTGGCGAATCTGGATGCTTTGGGCTACACCGTGCCCACACCCATTCAGGCGGCGAGCTTGCCTGCTGCGTTGTCAGGCCGCGATGTGATGGCGCAAGCCAAGACCGGCAGCGGCAAGACGGCTGCGTTCGGCTTGTCGTTGCTGGCGCAACTGCACACCGAGTTCCGCGGCACGCAAGCGTTGGTGTTGTGTGGTGGTGCGCCCATCCGCCCACAACTGGCGAGCATGGAACATGGTGCGCATGTAGTCGTGGGCACACCCGGTCGCGTGTTGGACCACTTGCGCCGCGGAAGTCTGTCTTTGGAGTCCTTGCGTTCGCTCGTATTGGACGAAGCGGATCGCATGCTCGACATGGGCTTCAGGGACGACATGGTGCAGGTCGCGGACGCCTGTCCGTGGGGGCGTCAAACGCTCTTGTACTCGGCCACGTGGCCTGAAGATGTCGAGGTGTTGGGGCGCAAGTTCCTGCGCGATCCTGTGATTGTCAAATTGGCTGAACAACATGCGCCCGCCAAGCTGCGCCAGCTGTGGTACCGCATCGAAGAAGGTGAGCGTTTTGAGGCCGCTGGCAAGCTGTTGGAGCACCATCGGCCCAGCCGCGCTTTGGCCTTTTGCAACACCAAGGAGAGCTGCCGTTCCCTGTTGGAAGCCCTGCGTGCGCGCAGCGTGACGGCGCTGGCCTTGCATGGCGACCTCGATCAGAAGGAGCGCGATCAAGTGCTCGTGCAGTTTGCCAACCGCAGCGTGTCGGTCTTGGTTGCGACCGACGTTGCGGCGCGTGGATTGGACATCGAACAACTGGAAGCCGTGCTCAATGTCGAGGTGTCGCCCGATGCCGAGACCCATGTGCACCGCGTAGGTCGTACAGGTCGTGTCGATCAGGAAGGCCTGGCCCTCAACCTCGTCGGCCCGCGCGAGAACTTCCGCGTCGAGCGCATCGAAGCGTTGCAAGGCCACGCCTGCGAGTGGCGTCCGTTGACCGAACTCAAGCGCGCCGGTGCACCGCCGTTGCCGCCGATGGCCACGCTCATGATCCTTGGTGGGCGCAAGGAGAAGATCCGTGCAGGCGACATCCTGGGTGCGCTGACGGCAGCGGGTGGTGTGAACGGCAAGCAAGTAGGCAAGATCGACATCAACGATCACGCCGCCTATGTGGCCGTCGAGCGCAGTGTGGCGCAGGCGGCTCTCGAGCGCTTGCGCAACGCCGGCATCAAAGGCAAGTCAGTCAAAGTCCATCGGCTCTGAATCCTGCATGAAACCCTCCAAACTTGTGGCGGAAGCCAAGCTCCCGGATGGCTCGTTGTTGTCGCTGCGCGAGCATGATGGTCATCACACTCTGCGCGTGGATGGTGAGCTGCTCATGACCACGCGCGCCACGGCGTCGGAGACCGCGATGGCCGATAGCGCGTTGGCCGGGCCTGCTTTGGGCAAGGCGCGCAAGATCCTGATCGGCGGCTTGGGCTTTGGGTACACCTTGCGGCGCGTGTTGGAGCTCAGCACGCCTGAGACCAAGGTCGTTGTCGCCGAGCTCATCCCGCAAGTGGTCGAATGGAATCGTCAGCACTTGCAGTCGTTGCACGGTCCGCTGTTGGATGATCCGCGTGTCGAGGTCGTCTTGGGTGATGTGCGCGCGCTGCTCGAGCGCGAAGGGCGCATGGCGTGGGACGCGATCTTGTTGGACACCGACAATGGTGCCAGCGCCATGGTCGATCGTCGCAACAAGCAGCTCTACAGCGACGACGGCCTGAAAGCAGTGCACAAAGCATTGAAGCCCGGCGGTCGCGCGGTGTATTGGTCTGCGACGCGCGATGAGGAGTTCCAAGCCCGCTTGCGTGAGGTGGGCTTCCTCGTGGAAGCATCCGGCGTCAAAGCCTGGGCCGATGCCAAGCGCGCCAGTCACACTCTCTACGTAGCCGATCGCAAGCGATGAGCATCGAAAGCCCGGATCAAGTCGAGCCCGAAGGGTCTGCGTTCCGGCGCCGTGTGTGGCGCATCGTCTTCAAGTCGGACACTCGTGCAGGTCGGTTGTTCGACTTGGTGCTGCTGTGGTCGATCGTCGCCAGCGTGATCGTGGTCATGCTCGACAGCGTCGAGTCGCTGCGCGCGCAATGGCACTCGTGGTTCCTGTTGCTCGAGTGGACATTCACAGGTCTGTTCACGCTCGAGTACATCTTGCGCCTGTGGTGCAGCGCGCGTCCCTGGGTCTATGCGAAGAGCTTCTTCGGCTTGGTGGACCTGATGTCGGTGGCACCGAACTACCTCAGCCTAGTGCTGGGTGGATCGCACTACTTGGCTGCCGTCCGCATCCTGCGCTTGATGCGCGTGTTCCGCATCTTGAAGATGGCCCACCATGTGGGTGAAGCCAATCTGCTGCTCAATGCGCTGATTGCTTCTCGTCGCAAGATCTTCGTCTTCATGACCAGCGTGCTGGCCTTGGTCTGTGTGGAGGGGACCTTGATGTATGTGCTGGAGCAAGCGGACAACCCGCGCTTTGCCAGCATCCCCGCTGCTGTCTATTGGGCTGTCGTGACAGTCACCACCGTTGGGTACGGCGATGTGGTGCCCGTCACCGTGGCGGGCAAGGTACTGGCTTCGTTCATGATGATGACGGGCTTCGCCATCTTGGCTGTGCCTACTGGCATCGTGACAGCGGAGATCGGGCGTGAAGTTGCCTTGCGCAAGCAAGGCTTGCCCTCGTGTGGCGAATGCGGTTACACACCGACGGATGCAGCAGCTGTGTACTGCAGCCGTTGCGGTACTAGCATCCCGCACGCGTAGCTTGCTTACTGGGCTTCGGCGCAGCCTTCGCACGTGCAGGCTGCAGGGAACCATCCCGCTTGCGCGTTGGCGCTATGCGCGCCGTCATCGCCGGCATAGCCCAGAGCACGCAGGGCCTCGCTCATCGCGGCGTTGCGCGTGTTGCGCTTGCGCCAGCCGAGGTCTTTAGCACTGCGTAACCATGTCACGAGCTCCGCGCGCAGCTCTAGGGCCTTCGCGCGTTGCTCACTGGCCATCTCTCGCGCACACTTGGGATCCTGCTCTAGGTTGTAGAGCTCGAACGTGTGCTGCTTGAGCACCTCACCCACCTCTTGTTGATCAGG
>CAIKQM010000017.1 GCA_903829565.1 uncultured Planctomycetota bacterium | reverse complement strand
GCGGCGGCTTGATGGTGGCGCGCTCGGCGGCTGAGCGCGCGCTCAGTGACCGTAGTTGCGCAAGTGCTCGATCCAGTCGTCCACTTCATCCGCGCGGATAGCAGCTTCCTCTTCCTCGGTGGTGAGGGCGTCGTCGTCCAAAGTCAGACGGAAGTCGCTGCGTAGTTCGGCGGCGAACTTGCCTGAGCCTTGCGAGAGTTCGTCGAAGGTGCCAGCCCAGACGAGACGTTCATCCAAGTGGCACAAGGCAGCGGTGCAGTCAGCTTTCACGTTGACTACATGCGGCGCGGCAGCGGCGATGAGCGCCGCCCACTCGTCAGGTTCGGGCGGCGTGTCGAAGTGCGCACACAGCACCACTCCACGCACCATCTCGGCGGGTGTCTTGAACCAACAGAACACTCCGATGGGGGCAAGCGACGGCCCCACCGAGTAGACGCCATACGGGTGCGTGCGCGGGTCGGCCTCGGCGGCCTTCTCGATGTGGGCTTCGGCGGTTTCCAGGTGCATGCGCGCAGCCTATGCCGACCCACGGACATGGGATGTCCGCCCCCCCCACCTGCAAACGAGTACTACAAACGCGCGCGGGGCGCCGTCTCGTCGACGACGCCCCGCGGCACGGATTGCGCTAGCGCAGGATCAGCACTGGCTGAAGCCGCACGCGTGGCACTTCACGCAACCCTCTTCGAAGGAGAGGTTGCTGCTGCACGCCGGGCACTTCAGCTTATACTGCGTGCTGCTCTTCGACGGTTGCTTGGAAGCCTTCATGCTCGAAGCGGTCGTGTCGACCGTCGTCATCTTGCTGGTGTCCGGCGTAGCGCCGCCCAACAGCAGACCGTGCAGACCCGACTCTTCCTTCGCTTGGAGGTAGCGGTTCAGCGCAGTGGCCAGACCATCGGCGAGCGACATGATGCGCCCGTCCTTGGTCGGAACCGACAGCGACGAGCCGATGCCTTCGAGCTGCTTGAGCGCCATCTTCAAGCTGCCATTCGAGCGCAGCCACAGCGACAGGATGCGGCAGATCGCCTCGAGGTCCGAGTTCGCCACATCGCCGCCCTTACCGAGCTGGGCGAAGACTTCGCGTTCGCGATGCGCGATCGGGTCCACAGAGACCTTCACGTGCATGTTGCCGAACGGCGTCATCTGGCGAATGCGGACGCACGGCATGATCTCGGGCAACTTGATCGGCGACAGTTCTTCGTCACCGTTCGTGGTCACCGTCGTGTTCATGTCCGCGGCCTGCAACGGCAACGTCGTGGTGGTAGCAGCGGCTTCCGTGCTGGTGGTCTTGCTGGCTTCGTCGACCTTCTTGGTCGAGCCCTTCAAGGCCATCGGCTGCATGTCGCGGCAACCGTCACGGTAGACGGTGACGCCCTTGACGTCTTCGTCGATGGCCATCTCGTAGATCTGGCGCACATCATCGACGCTGGCGTCGTGCGGGAAGTTGATCGTCTTCGAGATCGACGAGTCGCAGTGACGCTGGAAGGCCGACTGCATCTTCATGTGCCAGTACGGCGAGATGTCGTGCGCGGTGACGAACACGCGCTTGATGTCGTCCGGGATGTCCGAACGGTAGGCGAGCGTGCCCTTCTCGACGATGTCGTCGATCATCTCGTCGCTGTAGAAGCCACGGTTCTTCGAGATCTGGTCGAAGACGTAGTTCACTTCGCGCATGATCGTCGGACGACCTTGGTTGTCCTTCATCACCTGGCGGATGAAGGCCAGGCTGAACATCGGCTCGATGCCGCCCGAGCAGTTGGCGATGATCGAGATGGTGCCGGTCGGCGCCACGGTCGTGGTGTAGCTGTTGCGCAAGCGACGGCCCACCTTCTCCCAATCGCTGCCTTCCCAAGCCGGGAAGACGCCGCGCTCGTCAGCAAGGATCTCCGACGCCATGTGCGACTCGTCGTTGAGCACTTGCATGATCTTCTCGCCGAAGGCCGTGCCCTGCTCGCTGTTGTACGCGATGTTGAGCTTGTACAGCGCATCCGCGAAGCCCATCACGCCCAAGCCGATGCGGCGCGTGGTCTTCGACATGTTGTCGATCTGCGGCAACGGGTACTTGTTGACCTCGATCACGTTGTCGAGGAAGCGCGTCGTCGTGTGGATGATCGACTTGTACTCGTCCCAGTCGAAGTGCGACGAAGCGCCTTCGCCCTTGACCAGCGCACCCAGGTTGATCGAACCGAGGTTGCAGCTGTCGTACGGGTGCAGCGGTTGCTCGCCACAGGGGTTCGTCGCTTCGATCAGACCGACGTTCTTGATCGGGTTCTTCTCGTTGACGCGGTCGATGAACACCACACCCGGCTCGCCCGTCTTCCAAGCGTGCTCGATGATCATGTTCCACATCTCGCCGACGGTGTAGACCTCGCCGGTCGGCTTGCCCGCGTCGTCCGTCTTCTCGAGCTTGGACCACTGCTTGCTGCGCGGGTTCATCACCATGTGCGGCGTGTTCGGGTTCGAACGCAGCTCATCGATGAAGCGGTTGGTGACCGTGATGCTGATGTTGTAGTTCGTCAGCTGGCTCAGGTCGTCCTTGATGTTGATGAAGCGCAGGACGTCCGGGTGGTCGACGCGCAAGATGCCCATGTTCGCGCCACGACGGAACGCACCCTGTTGGATGGCGTCGGTGGCCTTCGAGAACACTTGGATGAAGGACAACGGGCCTTCGGTGGTGCCGCCCGAGCTACGCACGAGGTCGCCTTGCGGGCGCAGACGCGAGAACGAGAAGCCCGTGCCGCCGCCGGCCTTTTGGATCATCGCCGTGGCCTTGATCGAGTCGAAGATGCCTTCGATCGAGTCTTCCACCGGCAACACGAAGCACGCCGAGAGCATGCCCATCTCGCGGCCCGCGTTCATGAGGGTCGGGCTGTTCGGCATGAACAAGCACTTGGCCATCAGCGTGTAGAACTCACGCGCCACGGCCAGCGCCTTTTCGGCCGAGCCACCGGGCAGCGTCATGTCGGCCTTGGCCACATGCGTCGCCACGCGCCAGAACATCTCGCGCGGGGTTTCGCAGGTCTTACCGGTGTTGGGATCCTTCTTGAGGTAACGACGCTCGAGCACCTTGACGGCGTTCTCGGTCAGCGTCGGATTCGGCAGATCGCTCGGCGGGGCAACCGCGTCGATTTCGGCCAGAGCGTCCATGGACTTGGTATCGGTGGCGCGGCCACCTTTGGAGAGAGAGGGCACGATGGGATTCACAGCGTTGAGTCTTCCGGTAGACAGGTGCGACAAGGGGGCCAGGCAACAGCACGCAGGGGAGAGTCCTGCGGGGGCTGATCTAAAGCGCGAGCTGGTGGATATAAGTTCTTACCAGCGCGTAGTTTAGGTCAGTGTCGTCTGCTTCGGTCCACACACTCGCCCGATCGAGTGCGATGGGCGGATTCTGCCATCCGGTCGGTATCAAGTTTCCAAAAATCTCGTAATTGAAGCCACAAGATGTAGTGGGTACGAGGGTTAGGACGGCACCACATATTGCACACTTTTGGATGCAGGAGCCTTCCCGGAAAGTGCGATTCTTTCCTACGGCCGGGAAGGACGCTTCAGGGCCTGCAGCTCGGGCAAGCGCAGGAGTTTGGCCCCGACGACATAAACCACTGTGCCTACGAGAATTGCGACCAGCAGGCGCAGCACCGAGGTGGGCCCTTCGGGCGCGTTGAGGAAGACAAGGCGCGCTGCCAAGGCCGTGACCAACCCCAATCCGATGGGAGCCAACAAGCGCCACGCGCGCGGCTCGCCCGTGCGCGGCAACAACGAGCGCAGGGACCATCCCAAAATCCCCAATTGCACATACGCCGCAGCTGCGCTGGCGGCGCACAAGCCCGCCACATCCATGTCCCAAACCAGGATGCACACAGGCGCGAGCACCACATTCACCAAGGCACTCGCCAAGGCGGCCTTCAGAGGTGTGGTCGTGTCCCCTAGCGCGTAGTGCGCCCGCGCGCACCAGCTAGCCGCGCCCACCGGCACGATGGCCAAGGCCAACCACTGCAAGGCGCGGCCTCCGCGCGCGACGCCTTCGGGGCCAAACGCGCCGTGCTCGAAGCACGCCGAGACGATTTCCGGGGCAATGGCCAACAAGCTGGCCGTCGCCGGCAAGGCCAAGAACAAGATCGCGTGGTGCACATCTTTGTGCAGCTTGGCCGCGCTCAAGTGATCGCCGCGCGTCGTGTGCGCCGCCAACAAAGGGAACGCCGCGCTCGCCGCTGCCACGGACACCAAGGACAACGGCAACTGCTGCAAGCGCGTGACCCACCAGAAGATCGACGCGCCGCCTTCGCTCAAGAAGGCTTGGGCGTACAGACCCGCCAAGAACACATTGACCTGGAACACTGCTACGCCGAACGCGATCGGCAAGCTCTGCACCAACGTCGCGCGTACCTGCGACCACGGAATCGCTTGCGCTTGGCGCAACAGACCTTCTTTGGCGAGCGAAGGTACTTGGGCCAGCAACAAGATCGAGCCCGCCAACAACACCAACCACGCCAACTCGTGGGCCATGGCGAGCTGGCGCGCATCTTCGGCCGCGCCCAGCAAGGTGGTCCAACCATGACGCTGGGCGGTCCACACCAACGCGCCAATCCAGACCACGTTCATCAACGCCGGCGCCGCGGCGTAGGCCAAGAAACGGCCGCGCACCTGCAACGCTCCTCCCGCGACCGCGGCGAGACACGCGAACACCACGAAGGGCAGCATGCGCGCCGTCAACACCTTCACCACGGCCTGGTCTGGGGTCTCGGGCAAAGCCAACACGACTAAGACCAACACACCTACCAGCACTGCGCTGATGGCGCCCACCGCAACAAAGAGGCCGCGGAACAAGGCTGCGGCCGCTGTCGCGCCGTCGTGGTGCTCGGTCTTCGTGAATTGCGTTTGCAGCGCCGTCGCGATGGCGCCTTCGCCCATCAAACCGCGGAACAAGTTCGGCACACGCCAGGCAGTGACAAAGGCATCCAACGCACTGCTTTTGTCGCCAAACAAGCTGGCGGCCAGCGTTTCGCGCCCGTACCCGACCAAGCGCGAAACCAAGGTCAGGCCCGAAATCCAGGCCGCGCGTTTGACCAGGCCGCTGTGGCGCGTCACAACGCGATCGGATTCAGCAGAGGCCATGCGCGCAGTTTACAAGGCGGGGAGGGCGCCCCCGTAGACGCCCTCCCCTTTCTTCACCGTCTCTATCATCTCCCCGCTCTCACGGGGAGGTGCTTCATAGTCCTGTGACTTCCGATCGCAAGTACGTGCGATTGAAGGCCAGCGGCGTGCCCGGAGGCGCGTTCAGGTATTCGGCCTGCACCGTGACTTGCGTCACTTGCGACACGTTGAGCTGGTTCTTCGTGCGGAAGTCATAGGTGCCCGTACCCGTCACCGGATCAACCGCGATCGGGATGTTGGTGAACACCGAGTTGTTGATGCGCACCACCAGGCGCACACCTTGCGGACGATCCACCACGCCACGGAAGCGGATCTCGTTCTGTTGGTTGCGGAACAACCAGTTCGTCGAGGTGATCAAGAGCGGTGCCGTCGGGTCGACGAGGTCCGTGAAGACCTCTTGCGCAAAGAGCACGTGCTCGCCCACGGCGTGGCCGACCACATCGACGAAGCGACCGAGGCCTTGTTGCATGAAGATCTCGCGCGGCAGGTCTTGTTCCACCAGACCCATGGTGTGGGCCGGGAAGCGCGGGTCTTGGTTGAAGATCACCAACATCTCGCCGATGACAAAGGACGCCATGACGCCGTTGCCACCCGGGTGGATGGAGCTCACCACGCCAGTGCGCACATTCTCGGCCAGCTCGATGACGGCTTCGATGTCGGGAATCTGGTACGGGCGGCCTTCTGCATCCAAGTAGACGTGGCCCGCCGACTTGAACGTGCCGCCGCTCGTCGACGGGTAGACCCAGCTAGCCGGGTCTTGGCTGTGCATGCCGGCCCGCGCCAAGAAATCCGCCGGCAACATGTGGGCGTGGGCGGCGTAGGCCGATTGCAGGTAATTGAAGTAGTTGGCTTCGACCAGCGCCTGAGCCGAGGGGCTGCGCGTCGGCAGGGCAAAGGCGTCGGTGCGGCGATTCTCTTGGGTCGAGAACAACGAGCGCGCCGGGCCTGCGAAGGCAGCGTTCGCATCCCGCGAGAGTGCGTTGCTGTCCAACAAGCGGTCGAGCTCGAGCGTGGGGATTTCGCCAATGATCTGGCCTGAGCCGTCCGAGAAGCCCGTGCCCGTCAGCGCAAAGGGCGCACCGTCGATCGACAACGGGAGGGTGTTCTTGGAACCGACGGCCGTGAGGCTTTTGTTGACCACGTCGAGGTCCCAGATCGGACCTTCGTTGGCATAAGGCTCCAGCGGCAGCTTGATGGTCAACAGGCGACCATCGGCGAGCTGGGCTGTTTGGCCTTGGGCAAAGGCCGGGACGAAGGAGGCGGCCGCGAGGGCTGCCACGGACATAAGAGACGGTTGGAGACGGAGTTGCATAGGGACGTGTCTTGTTTGGGATGCAGCAGGCGGGGACCAAAAGGGAGTCCTGCTGCGCCGGGTGATCTGGGACAGACCACGCCAACGGGGAACCGTACTAGGTAAGAATTTGCAATGCGGAAACTAGGTCGCAAAATCTCTATGTAACGTCAGAGTTTTACACCAAAGTGCAGTCACCAGCTGCACAGGAGTGCGCCGTCTAGAACTCAGGGCAACAGCTCGCCCAGCAGCTTCTGCGCCAGCTTGCCGTCCAACTGGCCGCGGTACTTGGCCATGACGCCCTTCATGACGAGGCCCATGTCCTTTTTGGACGTCGCCCCGCTCTCGGCAATCAAGGCCTGCAAGGCGACGCGCGCGGCCGCCTCGTCCATCGCTTTGGGGAGATAGGCCTGCAGCACGGCTTGCTCGGCCCGTTCCTTGACCGCCAGGTCGCTGCGACCGGCCCCTTCGTAGTCGTCGATCGACTGTTGGCGCTGCTTGACGAACTTCAGCAGCACATCGGTCTCGATCTCGGGCGTGATGGTCTTGCCTTCCTGCAGTTCGAGGCGTTTGAACTCGGCCAGCACCAAACGCAGGGTGTCGCGGACCACTTCATTCTTGGACCGCATCGCGTCTTTGACGTCCGCGTCCAGTTTCTCGCGCAAGCTCATCACTCGTCTCCTTCGGCGTCGTCCGCGCCGTCATCTGCGCCGTCGTCGACTTGGTCTTCAGTCAGGTCGTCGCCCTCATCATCGCCAGCCTCGTCACTGAGGTCGGGCAAAGCCTCCATCGGACCGGCTGCGGCGCGTTCGGCCACGTAACGATCCAAGTCGGCTTCGCTGACCACATCGAGGCCCGCGAGGTAATCGCCATCGCGCAGATCGACGAGGCGCACGCCTTGCGTGTTGCGGCCGATGGCGTTGATGCCCGCGGCTTCAATGCGCACGGCCTTGCCGCCCGTGGTGACGAACAGCAGCTCGTCGCCATCGCGCACCAAAGCGGTCGCCACCACCTTGCCGTTGCGATCGGTGGTCTTGATGTCCATGACGCCTTGGCCGCCGCGGCCCTTGATCGGGTACTCGGCGATCGGCGTGCGCTTGCCGTAGCCCTTTTCGCAGGCCGACAACACAGCGCAATCGTCGCTCGAGGCGACCACGAGACCGACCAAGCGATCGTCGCCCAAGAGGCGCAAGCCCCGCACGCCACCGGCGGTGCGGCCCATGGAACGCACCGAAGTTTCGTGGAAGCGGATCGTCTTGCCCACCGCGCTGGAGAGCAGGATGGTTTCGCCCTTCTTCACCTGAGCGACACCCACAAGCTCGTCACCTTCGGCGATCGAGATGGCGCGGATGCCGCCGCGCTTGGGACGCGCGAAGAGCGCCATCGAGGTCTTCTTGACGGTGCCGAGGCGCGTGGCGAAGAAGACATAGCTGTCTTTGTCGAACTGCGGCACGCGCAGCACGCTCTGGACCTTTTCGCCCGTCTCCAATTGGACGAGGTTGGCGATGGGCCGGCCTTTGCCGTCGCGCGCAGCCTCGGGCATGGTCCAAACCTTGGCCCAGTGCACTTTGCCTTGGTTCGTGAAGAACATGAGGTAGTCCTTCGTCGCCGCGGCGAAGACCGAGCGCGTGACATCGCCCTCTTTGGCTTCCGAGCCCTTCACGCCTTGGCCACCGCGACGTTGCGCGCGGTACTGGTCGAGCGGCGTGCGCTTGATCCAACCATCGCGCGTGACGGTGACGACCATCATCTCTTCGGCGATCAGCTCCTCCATGTCGAAGCTACCGTCGATCTCTTCGGGGCTGATCTCGGTGCGCCGATCATCGCCGTACAGCTGCTCGATGTCGTCGAGGTCAGTCTTGATGATGTTCGTGACGCGAATTTCGCGCGCCAGGATGTCGTTCAAGTCGGCGATCTCGGCCATGAGCGCTTGGAACTCGGCTTCGAGCTTGTCGATCTCCAGGCCTGTCAAGCTGCCGAGACGCATGTCGACGATGGCTTGCGATTGGCGTTCGGACAGGCCGAAGGCCCCGCGCAACTTGGCGCGCGCGTCCTCGCGATCGGAGCTCGAGCGGATGATGCGCACGACCTCATCGATGTTGCCCACCGCGATGCGCAAGCCCTCGACGATGTGCTTGCGCTCTTCGGCTTTGCGCAACAGGAACTTGGTGCGGCGACGAATGACATCGCGGCGATGGCGGATGTACGCGTCGAGCAGTTGGCGCAGGTTGAGCGTGCGCGGCTGACGGTCATCGACCGCCAAGTTGATGATCGAGACAGTCTCTTGCAGCGGCGTGTACTGGAAGAGCTGGTTGACGATGACCTGCGGGTCTTCGTTCTTCTTGAGCTCGATCACAAG
>CAIKQM010000016.1 GCA_903829565.1 uncultured Planctomycetota bacterium | reverse complement strand
GGCCGACGACGCGGCGCACGAGTTGGGTTAGCTGACTGCCGGAGAGGTCTTGGGACTGCACGCGCACATACTAGCGTCTGGATCTGCGCCCGTCAGTCCGCACACGCCTTCAAGCCTGGCTACCGCGGCTAGCAAAGGCTTCGAGCAAGTCGCAGAAGCGTTGCGAGGCCTTGCGGCCTTCTTCCACGACCTCTTCATGGTTGGGAACACTCTCAGTGATGCCCGCGGCGTAGTTCGTCAGGCAGGACACACCACACACGCGCATGCCTGCACCATGCGCAGCGATGGCCTCGGCTACCGTGCTCATGCCTACAGCATCAGCCCCGAGCTTGCGCAGCATGCGGATCTCGGCCGGTGTTTCGTAGGACGGACCGAGCAACGCTGCGTACACGCCTTGAGGTACCGTCTGATTTACTTGACGGGCTGCTGCATCCAGCTCTGAGCCAAGGGTTGTATCCCAAGGAGTTCCATACTGCGCTTGCACGCGCGGCAGACGCGCCTTGCCTTGCAAATCAAGATGGTCTGTGATGCGCATCAAGGTGCCCGGCGGCGCGTCCAAGCGCAGCGAACCTGCAGCATTGGTGAGGACAAGTTCCGGTACGCCCAGAGCAGCAAAGGCACGCACAGCGCGCGTGACTTCCTCGACTGCGAAACCTTCGTACAGGTGCACGCGGCCTTGTTGCAGCACAACGCGCTTGCCCCCCAACGTGCCGATGACCAACTTGCCGGCGTGGCCAGGCACACTCGACTTGGGCATGCCTTCCAAATCGGCGTAGGGAATGCTGCGTGCGTTGCGCACGCGCTCGACCAGCACGCCCAAACCGCTGCCCAACACAATGGCAAGCTCGCAGTCCGCCACTCCTTGGCTGCGCAAGGCCTCGATCAAACGCGGCAAGCTCATAGGAAGACCCCGGCGACCGTTGCGGTCATCCAGCACGCCAGCGCGCCGCCAATCATCGCCTTGAACGCGAGCTTGGCCAGGTCCGCCTTGCGTTCCGGAGCGATCGCCGAGATCCCTCCGATCTGGATGCCAATCGACGCAAAGTTGGCGAAGCCGCACAAAGCGTAGATAGCCATTTTGATCGAGCGTTCGTGCTCAAAGCTGGGCTGCAATTGCTGCAAGGTCTGGTAGCCGACGAACTCATTGATGGACACTTGCGTACCCAGCAATGTCCCAAACATTTGACAGTCGTGCCAACCCTGCACACCCATCAACCAAGCCACAGGAGCGAAGACCCAGCCAAAGATGGTGGCCAAGGAAAGGCCTTCACTCATAGCCCCCAGCGGCCAGTTGACCACATTCACCAGCGCAATGAAGGCGATCAAAATCGCGATCACATTGAGCCACAGCCGCAAGCCATCGAGGGCACCGTTGGTAGCAGCTTCGATCACGTTCGTCGCTTGCCGCTCCATCCGCAGCTGCACGCCGCCCGCGGTGGCGCTGACCTCGGTCTCGGGCACGATCAACTTGGCGATGGTGAAGCTCGCAGGAGCGGACATCACCGAGGCTGTGATGATGTTGCTCGCATACTCGGGCCCAAGAATCTGCATGTAGACCGCCATCACCGAACCGGCGATGGTGGCGAAGCCGCCCGTCATCAGCGCATTC
>CAIKQM010000015.1 GCA_903829565.1 uncultured Planctomycetota bacterium | reverse complement strand
GGACCGTTGTAGTCCACCTGCACAGTACCCAACTGCCAGCTGCGGCCGATCACATCGCGCACCACGAAGTCGATCTTCGGGCCGTAGAACGCGGCCTCGCCGGGCTCTTCGCTGAACTCGACGCCCAGCGTGCGTGCTGCGTTGCGGCACGCCTCTTCGGCCTTGTCCCAGTTCTCCGCAGAGCCGACATACTTGGCGCTGTCCGGATCACGCAAGCCTACGCGCACGCGGTAGTCATTCATGCCCAGCGTGCCAAAGACCAGCTTCACTAGGCTCAAGCAGCCCAAGAGCTCCTGCGCCACCTGGTCTTCGCGCACAAACAAGTGCGCATCGTCTTGCGTGAAGCCACGCACGCGCGTCAGGCCACCGATCTCACCCGATTGCTCCCAACGGTACACCGTGCCGAACTCGGCCAAACGCACCGGCATGTCGCGATAGCTATGCGGACTGCTGGCGAAGATGCGGATGTGGTGCGGACAGTTCATCGGCTTGAGCAGGTAGCCATCGACCAGCTTGTCGTCCGGCATCACCTTCTCAGGCCCGATCACTTCACGCCCGGCACGCGCATTCAGTTGCGACGCAAAGTGCGCCGACACGCCATCGAGACGCGCCGTCAGTTCGGCACAGGAGCAACCTTCCGCTGACAGCTTGGCCAGCGAGTCGGCCTCGACGATCGCGGGGAACTGCGACTCCTTGTAGTACGGGAAGTGACCGCTCGTCTTGTACAGGTCGAGCTTGCCAATGTGGGGCGTGTAGACCTGCATGTAGCCCTGCTTGCGCAGCTCTTCACTGATGAAGGCTTGCAGCTCGCCACGCACGATCGAGCCGTGCGGAGTCCACAACACCAGTCCTTGCCCCACCATCTCGTCGATGTGGAACAGGCGCAGTTGCTTGCCAATGACGCGGTGATCGCGCTCCTTGATCTCTTCAAGCCACTTGAGGTGCTTGTCCAGATCTTCGAACGACCAGAACGCGGTGCCATAGACGCGCTTCATCTGCGGGCGTTTTTCATCGCCGCGCCAGTACGCACCGGCAACATTCAGCAACTTGAAGTGGAAGTCGCGCCCGAAGTGATCAATGTGCGGACCTTCGCACAAGTCTTCCCAATCCGCGTGCTGGTAGAACGTGATGCGTTCATCGGCCGGGATCAGATCCACAGCTTCTACCTTGTAGCTCTGGCCCTTGGCCGCCAAACGGCGCTTGGCCTCCTCGCGATCAACGCTTACGCACACCAACTTGGGAGCGGTCTTCGCGATGCGCCGCATCTCCTTCTCGATGGCGCGCAGGTCCTCGTCGGACAACGGATCTTTGAGATCGAAGTCGTAGTAGAAGCCGTGCTCAATCGAGGGCCCGAAGCCGAACTGCACATTCGGAAAGAGGCGAGCAACGGCCGAAGCCATGAGGTGCGACACAGAGTGACGCAGAGTCGAGAGCGGGAAGGGCCCCGCGACCTGCGGAGCGGCTTGCGTGGACATGTAGGGTCCTCTGCGACGAGGGCTCACACAGCGAACCGACCTGGTGCGGAGTGCGCCTGCACCGGTCGCATCGGTGTCAGGAGTGTCTAGAGTCTAGCGCGCTGCGCGCCAGACCTTGGCTTCCATCTCGAGTTGCACGCCGAAACGTTCGAACACGGTTTCCTGCGCGATGCGCACCAGTTCGAGCACATCCGTTGCCGTCGCATGCCCCTTGTTGACGATGAAGTTGCCGTGCTTGGGCGAGATCTCGGCCCCGCCCACGCAACGGCCTTTCAAGCCGGCTTGATCGACCAGTTGTCCCGTGGTGCGACCGCACGACTGCGTCTTGTCCGGATTCTTGAACACGCAACCGGCCGACCATTCGGTGACGGGTTGCACCGCGTTCTTCTCTTTCAAGAAGGTCTTGGTGCGTTCTTTGACGGCGAGGACTTCGTCGAGTTGGAACTTCAGCAGCGCAGCGGCCACAACTTGCGTACCCAAGTTGCCATTGCGATACGAAGGCGCGCACTGCTCGCGACGCAAGATGCGCAAGCAACCATCCTCGGCGACCACCATGATGGCCTCGACCACGCTCCACATCTCGCCCCACTTGCCGCCGGCGTTCATCGCCACACCGCCGCCCACATGCCCGGGCACGCCTACCAAACCTTCCAAGCCGCTCCATCCGAGCTCTTGGACTGTGGAGACGAGGCGTTGGTGCGTGGCACCGCACAACGCCAACAGACGCAAGCCATCCGTACGCGCTTGCGGTGCGAGACGAGCTTCGGGCATCTGACCGCTGCCCAGTTCGGACAGCAGCGCTTCAAGCGCTTCTCCGCCGAGTTGAGCCTCCGGACGCCACATCAAGTTGAGACGATCCGTGGCGATCGTCACACCCGGAACGGTGCCGTCTTCGACGATCAGATTGGCACCCTTGCCGAGGATGCGCACAGGCATGCCAGACTCGCGAGCAGCGCTCACCGCTTTGGCGAGCTCTGCAAGTGTCTTGGGTTCGAGCAGCCATTCCGCTGCTCCACCCACATGCATCGTAGTGCGATCAGCGAGTGACGCGTGTTGGAGCGCCGCGCAAGGCCAGCTCATGGAGGAGATCATGTTGCGAGAGGTCGATGTCGCCGGCACCAAGGACGAGAGCGGCGCCGCCGACGGGCACGCGCTCGGCAAAGGACTTCACTGCTGTAGTGCGCTCGCCACCGACTTCGGCGTCGATGCCGGCGCGGCGTAGCTTGGCCACCAACTCGGGGGCGCCCGCCGACTCACGGTCGATGTGAGCACGGGCACCATAGACATCGGTGACCACAACACGATCGGCAGCCCGCAACGACTCGACGAAATCATCGAGGAAGCGCGCTGTGCGGCTGTGTTGGTGAGGTTGGAAGAGCACATGCAACGGACGGCCAGGCAACGCACGACGCGCAGCTTCCAGCGTCACGCGCACTTCGGTCGGATGATGCGCGTAGTCGTGCACCACTTCGATCCCTCCGACCGTGCCCCACGGCTCGAAGCGCCGCTTCGCACCGATGTAGCGCGCGACTCCTTGCGCAGCAGCATCGGCCACACGATTCGGTTCGAGCTTGCCGCCACGCGACAAGAGGCCCACAACAAGTGCAATCGCGAGCGTGGCATTCTCGACATTGAACGCGCCAGGGATCTGCAAGCTCGTCTCACACGACAACCAACCCGGACCGCGCACGCGGAAGCGGAAGCGACCACTGCGCTCGCCCAACAACTCGGCGTGAATCTCGCGGCCCAAACGCCAGACAGGGCACGGTGCAGCAGCCTCGACTGCTTCGGCCACATCGCGTCCCACCACCAGCAGGCCTTCCGGATGGATGAGATCAGCAAAGCGCGAGAAGCTCTGCACGATGGCTTCCAAGGAACCGTAGTAGTCCAGGTGGTCCGCTTCGATGTTCGTGATGATCGCGCCTTCCGAGTGAATGTTCAGGAAGGAGCGGTCGTACTCGCAGGCCTCACACGCAAACCAACCGTGCGCGTCACCAATGGCAGCGTTCGAGCCCACCACACGACAGGTGCCACCTACGAGTGCCGATGGTTG
>CAIKQM010000014.1 GCA_903829565.1 uncultured Planctomycetota bacterium | reverse complement strand
TCTATGTCTGGGATGAAGACCGTGGCGTGGTGCGTTGGATGTGCTCGTGGGACACCACGGTCGCCGATGTGGAGCACTTCTGCGCGGCGCTTGAGCGCATGGCTCAGTTGACGCCCGCTGTGCGTGCGTAGAGTCCGCTCAACGAACCGCTCAAGTCCGCGGGTGCATCCCCTATGGCGTGGCGAATGAGATGCGCCGCATCGCCATCGGTCACTAGCGGCAGGTACCAGAACCCATCCGCGCCTTGCGGCGCGTTGTGGGGGACCGGCTTGGCCAGCGCCTCATCGGTGGCTAACACCACCACGGGGCCGTGCCCGGTCAGCGGGTTCGAACCCACATAGAAGTCCTTCACGAACACAGCTCGGTCGGGCGGACCAAGGCCCGCAAGTCGCACGCCGCGGCCTTTGAGTTCGCCGACGAGCACGAGTGCCCGGTGCGAGAGCGGCCCATGCGCATGGACATTCGGTGTGCAGGCCGTATCGAGCAGCAACGAGGCTGCGACGATCGTCAGTGTTCCGAGGATGGATTGGTGCCGAGAGGTAGGCATGTCGGTGGCAGGGGGGGACGCCGGCGACAAGGGGTTTCCGAAGTCTCCCTCCCGTAGCGCGACCAGGCGGGGCAAATGAGAAAAAAATTCCGACTGCAGATCGCTCGCGCGTAATCAGGGTTGCCAGCGCAGCACTTGCGCGCCCTCGGGCGCAGGGATCGCCACCAAGACTTCGGTGCCCAAGTCCAGCACGCGCGCCCGGCCGGAAGCGCGGCTCGGGGTCGTGGTGACCAACTCCACCTGTGTCACAGGTGCTTGACGGGCGTCGAACTCGCTCCAGCGGGCCAGACGCCATTGTGCTGCCTCCGCCGTGCGTTCCAGCCAGACCACGCTCAGGGTTCCGTCCGGTCCGCTGGACACATCCACACGACCAACGGCACCTGCCGCGACCAGCTCACGATGGTGCCATGGACCATTCAGCGTGTCGGCCGTCGCCAAGAGCACGCGCGCTGCTCCGGTCTCACCGCCTTCGGTATAGCGCACAAGCGCCACACGCTCTCCGTGCGAGGCCAAAGCGGCGCCATTGACCGGACAGCCGTTGATGATCCAGCCATCGCTGGTGTGGGCCTGCACAGGAGTGACCACACCAGCGGGAGACACCGTGGCCAAGGCGATGTCGCGGCGCTCGTCGGGGCCGCGATCGCGCCATGCGATCAAGGCGTTCGTGCCGACCATCGTCAAGGACGTTGGACAACAGTCGCAGGCGCGGTCATCGACGAGCCACTCGGGGCCCAGCGTCCCATCGTTGTCCGCAAAGCGCACATAGACGCGCGTGGCGCCCTTGCCCTCGTTGTAGGCGCGGCCATCGAGCCACGCAATGGCAATGCCGGCTTGAGGCCGCGCAGCGAGCGACACGAAGCCATGTTCGCCTGCACCAGCGTCCTCGTGCAGGCGTTGCTCGGGCAACGACACGGGGCGCTTGCCGGTGGCGTCCACGCGGCCCAACCACGCCGCGTAGTCGTAGGTCTGCTCACCTGTAGCCACCAGCCAACTGAACCACAGTTGACCTTGCTCGTCTTCTACGGCTGCGGGTACATCGGCCCAGTTCACGAACCACGCATCGCCGCGTGCCAGCTCGACAAACGTAGTGGACCCCACGCTCGCACGCACGAAGGTGTGTTGTGCTGCATCGCTGCGCAGGGCGAGCAGCTCCGGTCCAGAACGCCGCGCCACGAGCAGCGGAGCGAGCGTGCCGCTAGGCGCAGCCACAGGCTCGAAGGTTGCCTGCGTGCACGCGGTGCTAAGGCACCCTGCGATGAGCGCAAGCGCCTGAAACCGAGCCATCACTGCGTGGGCTGTTGGAACGCGGCTTTGATCTCGCCGTTGAACAACACCACCAGCGCCCAGATGCCGAACGGAAGCCCGAACAAACAGCAGCAACCGCTGAAGCACGGGATCATGGCCGCGATGGCGCTGATGACCGCCAAGGTCCAGCCTTGCAGCTTGAGCATCTGCAGGCCGCCAAACGCGATCAGGCCGCTTACGACCAGCGCCATCACGCTGAGGGCGATGTTGCTGCCGCCAGCCAAGCTCACGAACTGCTCCACTTGCTCCGGCTCCATCTTCATGGCGAGGAGCGCTTCTTCGAGCTTGGCTTCATCCACACCACCGACCATCGTCAGGAGTGCATTGAGCACTCCCAAGGCACCCACAACGATCAGGCCAATAGCGGGAACTTTGACGCGCGCGAGTGCTAGCTGGCGATCCATGCGCCGCAGGATACCGCAGCGGTACCGGACACCTCAACCGCCCGCCTTGCGCGCATTCGGTCGACCGTAGGTGCGCACACGCTCCACGCTGTCCTTGCACAGCGCCGCGACGGCGTTGCCGATCGTGGAGAGGTCCGCCCCGTTCGAGACCGCCAGCGCTGCCTCGATGGTGGTCTTGACCGGGCCATCGACCGCGGTCTTCACTTGTTCGTCTAACGCACCACGCCACGCTTCCTCGCGACGGATGGCCAAGGCGAGAGCCGCCGTGCGCTTGTCCTCATCCGATCCCGATTGCATGACGGCATCCAGCACAGCCAGGCAATCTCCGTCCGGTGCGAAGTTGCTCAACGCGAAGATGGCATTGCGTCGCACCAAGAGATCCTTCTCGCTGCGTGCGCGCCGCACGATGTCCTTGCGTACCTTGGCTTCTTTGGAACCGCATGCGGCCAGAGCTCGGATCAAGTCCTTCTGTACCTTGGGGTCCTTCTCTTCTTGCAGCTGCTTTTCCAGCACTTTGGTGCTGTCCGCGGCGGCCAGTTGTTCCAAGGCGACGGCGGCTTCGATGCGCATCTCGGGATCAAAGTTGCCTACGAACTCGTGTACCAAGGTCGCGTAGATCTGGGGCGAGCTGATGCCAATCGCCTTGATGATGCGACGGTGCTTGGCGGATCCGCCGGCAGCTCCACCACCGCCACCGCCGCGGCCACCACCTCCGCCGCCACCGCCACGACCACCGCCAGAACCGCTGCGCAGTTCAGTCTCGATGTAGTCCACGGCTTCTTGGTCATCACAGGCCAAGATGCGTTGGATGGCGGCCCAACGCTCTTCCTCCGGCATGCCTTTCTTCACCTTCGTGATGAGCTCTTGCAGCTCTTTCTTCGAAAGGGGAGCAGCAGCTTCGGCGGCGCTCGGATCGAAGACCCCATCCATCACGACGCGTTGCGGCGCGCGCGCGGTCGAGGGCATTACCACATCGCTCTTGGGGTCCAACTTCTGCAGCGCCGTCACAAAGCACCAGACCATCTCGTCCTTGCTGATCTCGTAGGGCACTGACAAGAGAACTTGACCATTGCCGGCCAGCCACACATGCTGCGGCGCGATCACCATGCCGGAAGCGTCGGCTTTCAGCACATCCTTGCGGGCCTCCATGTCGACGCGCCGGTGGTCCAGGCAGTACACGCCGGGGAAGCGCGTGCAGGTCTTGGTCGCGGCCGCGTGTTCGGCGGCAGAGGCAACCACATTGACCGTGCGGGCAGCCAGCGCCACCACTTCCTTCTCGGCGTACATCTTGGTCGCCATGCGGTCATTGGCCTTCTCGCCGTCCATGTTGACCGCCAGGAACACGACCTTGTTGGTCTCCTTGCCGCTGGTCAGTGCCGACTCCAAGGTCTTCTGCCACTGGATCTGGGCATAGGAAGGGGCGGCGGCGAGCAACAGTACGCAGGCGGTGAGCAGGTGCTTCATGGGACCCTCGATGGGTAGATCATCATGGAACCATCGAGCACGGCGCAAGTCGCGCGGAATCTAGGCTAGCCAGCCGTGTTGGACCAGGCCCTCGACATCCGTCAGGCGGAAGTCCCGGCCTTGGCTACGGTAGACCAGCTTTTCATGATCCCAGCCCAAGCAGTGCAGCAAGGTGGCGTGCAGGTCATGCACGGACACCGGCTTGTCGGTCACAAAGTACCCGAGATCGTCCGTGGCGCCCCAAGTTAGGCCCTGCTTCAGACCGCCGCCTGCCAGCAGCAGGGTGTACGCATGCGGGTGATGGTCGCGGCCGAGGAACTTGCTGCCGTCGCGCTCTTCGTTCATGGGTGTGCGGCCGAATTCGCCGCCCCAGATGAAGAGCGTGTCGTCAAGCAAACCTGACTGGGCCAAGTCCTCCAGCAGCGCCGCGCTCGCTTGGTCCGTTTCGCGGCAGCGCTGCGGCAACGAGGTCATCAAGTCATCGCTCGGGCCGGTGCCATGCGAGTCCCAGCCCCAGTGGTACAGCTGCACGAAGCGCACATCGCGTTCCAGCAGCCGGCGGGCGAGCAAGCAGTTGTTCGCGAAGCTCTTCTTGCCGGGCTCGGCGCCATAGCGTTCCAGTACGCTGCGCGGCTCGCGCGAAAGATCCGCCAGCTCGGGCACGCTGGTCTGCATGCGCCATGCCATCTCGTACTGAGCCATGCGCGTGTCGATCTCGGGATCGCCCACGGCAGCACGGCGATGCGCGTTCAAGTCCGCCAGTGCATCCAACTGTGCGCGCCTGGCTGCGGGTGTGATGCCCGCAGGATCCGTCAAGTGCAGCACGGGCTCGCCTTCACCGCGCAAGCGCACGCCTTGGTGCACGCTCGGCAAGAAACCGCTGCTCCACAAGCTGGCACCACCGTCGGGGCCGAACTGCCCCGACAACAGCACACAGAAGGTCGGCAGATCCTGATTGAGGCTGCCAAGGCCCCACGAAGTCCAACTGCCAAAGCTCGGGCGGCCGATGCGTTCATGACCGCTGGCCATGTAGATCTGCGCGGGTGCATGGTTGAACTGCGTGGTGCGCATCGAGCGCGCGACCAACAGGCGATCCGCTTGCCGGGCGAGGTGCGGCAACAAGTTCGAGAACCACGCGCCGCTTTGACCGTGCTGCGCAAAGGTATGCGGGCTGCCCAAGAGCTTGGGATGGCCTTTGATGAAGGCGAAGCGCTCGCCTTGCAGGTAGCTGTCCGGCAACGGTTGGCCATGCAGCTCTTGCAAGCGCGGCTTGGGATCAAAGAGATCGAGCTGCGAGGGCGCGCCCGCCATGTGCAGGTGGATGACGCGCTTGGCGCGCGGTGCGTGGTGCAGCGCCGAATGACCTGTTTGAGCAAGTGCCGTCTTGCCCAGCAATGTGTGCAAAGCCAGTGCACCCAAGCCTGCTCCGCCAGCCTGCAGCAGTTCGCGCCGCGGAGTCAGCCGCGCACCACCACTTCGTCGAGGTTCAGCAGCATGTTGGCCACAGCGATCCACGCAGCCAGCTCGTGGGGCGGGATGGAGTCGGGACTAGCTTTGCTGTCCTTGGCGCTGCGCTCAAGCGCGCTGCGGTTGGCCGCGAGCAGTTGCTGCACTTGCTCGGGAGCTGCTTGAGCACGGCCGCGCTCAAGTGCCAGCAAGCGCAGTGTGGTGTCCAGCTCCTTGCTGTCAGGTACTCTTGACGTGGCGATCAGCCACATGCGTTCGGCGCGCGAGCGTTCATCGGTGCCCGCGTGAAAGGCGCGCACGGCGAGGCCTGCGGCGCATTCCACAAAGGCCGGGTCATTCAACAACGCCAAGGCTTGCAGCGGCGTGTTGGTGCGCTCGCGGCGTGTGCAGGACACCTCGCGACTGGGCGCATCAAAGGTCATGAAGGTCGCGTACGGCGAAGAGCGCTTCCAAAAGGTGTAGAGCCCGCGCCGGTAGCGGTCTTCGTCTTCGGCGGTGGTCCAGCGATCGCTGCTATACACCGGTGCCCAGACACCTTCCGGTTGCGGCGGCATCACACTCGGGCCGCCAACTTTGCTGGACAAGAGTCCCGCCATAGCCAGCTGCGCATCACGCAGAGTCTCGATCTCCAAGCGCAAGCGTGGCGCGCGGGCGAGCCACTGGTTCTTCGGGTCCAGCTCCTGTTGTTGCGGCACGACGCGCGCGTTGCGCTTGTAGGTCTCGCTGGTGAGGATCAAGCGCCACACGGCGTGCAGATCCCAACCGCTTTCGACAAAGCGCGCCGCCAGCTCATCTAGCAGTTCAGGATGCGTGGGCGCATCTCCGCGCACACCGAAGTCATCCACGGTGTCCACCAAGCCACGCCCGAAGGCCAAGGCCCAGAG
>CAIKQM010000013.1 GCA_903829565.1 uncultured Planctomycetota bacterium | reverse complement strand
CAACGCATCCAGCAAGGCCGCACCTGTCAAGCGAATGTGACTGTTCACGCGCTGGCCTCCAGTCGCGCCAGCAACTGTGTCAAGGCGCGCTTGTACTGCTCTTTCGCACGCAACAGGTCCGCGATGGCCACTTTCTCATGCACGGTGTGTGCGTCGAGGATGGAACCGGGCCCCATCAGCAAGGGCGTGCCCCAGCGCGACAAGTGCGGCACATCCGTGCCAAAGGCCACACCGATGCCTTGCTCGCCGGCAGGTACTTCGAACTCCAGCGGCCCGTAGGACTTGTAAGTGCTCTCGATGCGCACATGCGCACCCAAGTTGCGTTCAATGCGCTCGCGAATGAACTCGGGGCTCGTCGACGTGCGCACCATCACCTCGCACTCCGCATGTGGAGCAACCACATTCGAGGCGATCCCGCCCTGAATCGTGCCGATGTTGAGCGTGCTCGGGCCCAGCACCGGGTGTTGGCCATAGTCTTCGCGCAACAGCTTGGCGCAGCAACCGACCAGCTCGTGAATGGCGCTAGGACCGACATTCTGTGAGCTGTGACCGGCGACGCCTTGGGCCACGAGCTTGGCCTTCCACACGCCTTTGCCGGCCGCCACAAAGCGATTGTCCGTGGGCTCGCCGACCAAGATCCAGCGCGGGCGCCAAGGCTCGGCGAGCTTCATGTTCGCCAAGGCCGCGCCAGCACTGCCGGCCTCTTCGTCCACGGTGAACAAGCAACCGATGCGATCCTCACCGGCTTGCAGCAGCTCCTCGACAGCGGCCAACAGCGCCACGGCCGGTCCCTTGGCATCACACGAGCCGCGACCGTAGATGTGCACACCATCACACGAGATGGGCAAGTCGCCCGGCACAGTGTCGATGTGCGTGCACACCACCACTTGCGGACGCGCGCCGCGAGCCAGCACATTACGCCGGCCGGGAGCAAGCTCCTGCTGCTCGACCGCCAGCCCCATGCGTTGGCAGTGCGCTGCCAGCGCATCACCGTATTGGGACTCCTTGCCGGTGACACTCGGGATCTCGACCCACTCGATTGTGCGCTTCGCCAACGCGTCCATGGCCACACGCTACCATGCACGCCCTTCAGGAGAACCACTCATGCTCGCGACTCTGCTCGTTGCCCTCGTACCTCTGACCTCTCACACCACCACTGCACAAGAGGTGGATGTCCGCGCACGCTTCGTCGAACTGGCTGACAAGTCCGATCGCAGCGGCGTGGTCGCACTTTGGAAGGCCCACCCCGGCGAGGTGTTGGGTGTGATCGACGCCGACCTTGAGGGCAGCTTGGCCGCCAAAGAAGCGGGAGCCAAGCGCGATGCACCCGAGGTGCGCGCGCAACACCAGCGCGCGCTGTGGGGTGCCGAGTGTGCGCTGGAAGCAGGTGTCGATCCGTTGCTGTCGGACTATGTGGCCTCTTTCGTGGGCTTCAGCGCCGAGGACGAGCGTCAGTTTCGCGGCGGGCAGAAGGCCTTTGGCGAAGCGCGCGCCGCTTTGAAGAAGAAGGATGCCAAGGCTGCTCTCGCGGCAGCGCAGGATTGCCTAGCCAAAGCGCAGCCTTTGGGCGATTGGTGGGGCGCGCAGATGGGACACTCCGGTTCGGCGCGAGCACAAGAGCTGGCGAAGAACTGGCGTGCAGCCTTGGAGTCGTGGAGCATCGCACGCGACTTGGCGCACGACCTGCAGCTGCAAGGCGACGAGTTGCAAGCGCTGGCAGGCATGGCGCGCTGCTGCCAAGAGCTGCAACTGCTCGAACGCGAGCGCACGGCTCTCACCATGGCCGTCGCATTGGCGGGACGCGTCGGTGCCACCAAGGACGCGGCCGCTTGGTCCAAACGCTTGGCTGAACTGCCCGCGCGCTGAAAGATGCGCGCCTGAGCCAAGCTGCGTACAGCTATCTAGCGCGCTGTCGCGTGCACTAGAGGTAGGAGGAGACTCATATGGTCTTGCCTACAGCTTTCTTGGATGCGGCGCGCACGCGCCGCAAGGAGTGGCGCAGCCTAGCGCTGGCCACAGGCGCGGAGTATCGCGAACTAGGGCCGCACCGCAGACCACAAGCGGTGCTAGCCCTGGCACCGTGGACGGTAGTCTGCGAAGACCACGCCTTTGACTTTGATCATGGCGTAGTGGTTTGCACCGTGGTTCATGCAGCCGTCAT
>CAIKQM010000012.1 GCA_903829565.1 uncultured Planctomycetota bacterium | reverse complement strand
GATCGCGGTGGGTTGCGTCGCATCATCACGCTGTGCGCGAACCTCTACATCCGCTTGCTCTTGGGTGTGCCGGTGCGCGATTGCAACAGTGGCTTCCGCGCCTGGCGCGCCAGCACCTTGCAGGCGATCAAAGTCGACCAAACCTTTTCTGTTGGCCCGGCGATTGTGCAAGAACTTCTGTACAAGACTGCGCGCGCACGCATCGGCATCGCCGAAGTGCCGATCGTCTTCGAAGATCGCAAGGTGGGTGAGTCAAGCTTGACGCTGCGCTTGCTTCTTCAGGGTTACACCACGGTGCTCAAGTTGCGCTGGCTGGGCCTGATCGGGCGTATCTAGGGCATGAAGCGCATCCCGCTGGCTTTGGTATCGGCTCTGCTGCTGTACTGTGTGGTGCGCTTGGGGATCTTGGTAACTAATTTTGACGGGGTCGCTTCGCCGCCGTTTGAGCTCTATCCCATGGGCACCATGGCCGAGCTCGCGCTGCGCGGCGTCGAGTTCCCGATTCGTTACTACTACGACAATGCAGCAGGGCAGCTGGTCTTCGGCCATGTAGCGATCCCCTTCTACGCACTCTTGGGCTCGACCTACTTCACCCTGAAGCTTGTGCCCTTCACGCTAGGGCTCGGCGCTTTGGTGGTGTTGTGGTGGTTGCTGGATCGACACCACTCGCGTCGTGCTGCCAGCATCGGTGTCCATCTGTGGGCCCTCGCTGTGCCCTTGCTCACGCGCTATTCCATCACTTGTTCCGGCAACCACTTCGAAAACCTGTTCTTCTGGTTGCTGTCCACGCTCGCGTTCTTTGAGTTGCACGCCAAAGGCCCGAATCGCTGGCGTTTGGTGTGTGCTGGCTTCGCGAGTGCGCTCTCTATCTTCGTCTTCCTCGGTGCCATCATCCCTGTGGGAGTACTCGCCTGTTGGCACCTCGGCTTGCGCGGATGGCGTGCTGCCTTGCGTGACTTGCCGGCGTTGGGGCTGGGTTTCGCGCTGGGCATCGCGCCTCTGCTTGCAGTCAATCTCGCCACCAGCGGTCGTGCGTTGGGCTTCTTCGCCACGCGCTTCAACGCCACGGAAGGCGCAGCGCCCAGCAATCTGCCTCAAGACCCGTTCTGGGAGCGCCTGCTGTTCTTCGCCGAGCGCGCGCCGCATGCTGCGCAAGTGCAGCCGTCATGGTTCGCCACGCAACCGCTCGGCTTGCTGGTCGCCGTCACGGTGTTGGTGCTCTGGCTGTACAGCGCATGGCAGACGTTCCCGCACCTCCCTCGACTCGTGCGTGGCGTCTGGCAGACACGTGATAGCAGTGCCGCGTACTGCCGCAAGCTTTTCGAACGCGGCAAGCTCATTCCGTGGGCGTTGTACTTGCCCTTGTTCGCGATCGCCTTTGGCTTGAGCAACTTCAAGTTGGGCGACTTCTCCGGCACCCAGGAGGTCTCGGGCTACCGCTACTTCTTGCCTACAGCCACGCTGATGATCGTGCTGACCGCGATCGTGGTCGATCGGGCCTGGAGTCGTGGTTGGTGGGCGCGCGCCGCTGCATTGGTGCTGCTTGCGCCGCTGGCCGCAGCCAGCAGCACAAGTTTGGCTTGGCTGCAGTTCTCCGGTGCGCACGTAGGCAGCGGATGGCACTACGACGGCTACAACTTCGCACAGATGGCACGCGGCTTTGTGTCGAGCCGCAACGCCGTGCCGCGCGAGCAGATCGAAGCCTATGTACGCAGCTATCCGCCCGACGTACAGATCCCCGTCTTGCGTGGTTTGGGGTTCAACTACGGACTCGATAGCGCTCGCAAAGCGCGGCGCGCTCAAGGCGACGCGTGGGCCTTGGACTTGGATGCACTCGTGGCCGCATGGCCGCCCGAGTGGCACGCAGAGATGGCGTATGCAGTGGGCACCTCGTTGCGCTGGAGCTTGCGCATGGCGAATGACGCTCCCGGTCTCAGTCGCGAGCTAGCGCGTCTGCGCAGCCGTCAGCCTGAGCTACTGCAGCGCGCGTACGCTGGCGCAGCGACGACATCCGCGGGCCCGTTGATTGGCCCTGAAGCGGCTCAAACCTTGCAGGAAAACGAGGCTTTCTTGCACCTCCCGCCCGAGGCCTTGGATGTGCAAGCGGCAGGCAACTTGGCCGAGCACTTTGCATGGGGCGCAGGCTTTGTCGCGGGCAAGCTCTTCGAGCGCGGCGTAGCCGGCGAGGTGGAGTCCAGCGTGCGCCAGAGCCGTGTCGTGGAAGCCACTCGCTACTCAGCCAGCTACGCCAGCGGCTGGACAGCAGGCGTCGCAGAGACTC
>CAIKQM010000011.1 GCA_903829565.1 uncultured Planctomycetota bacterium | reverse complement strand
GCTTGCTCCAGCACGCTGAACACGGTCTGACCAAAGTACGCCAGCTCCTTGGCATCCATCGCCGTTTGCATCGCATGCAGCTCGCCGATGTCGGCGCCCGCCACGAAGCTCTGCTTCTCGGCGGGCTTGCCTTCGATCAACGCACCCGTCACCACGATCGCACGCACGCTGCTGTCGGCGTTCAAGGTTTCGAACGCATGCTTGAGCTCCGTCAAAGTCGCATGATTCAAGGCGTTCATGGCCTTGGTGCGATTGACGGTCACAAAGCCGATGGCATCGGCACACTCGACGAGGATGTTCTGGTACTGCATGGCGCTGGTGGGCTACTGCTTGGCGGGGGCAGGAATGACGACCGCAGACTTGATCTCTTGCTTGGTGATCGGACGATCGCCCACGCTCGTTTTGGTCATGGCGATCGCGTCCACCACCTCGAGCCCGCGCACCACTTGACCGAAGGCCGAGTACTGGCCGTCGAGGTGCGGAGACTTGTCATGCATGACGAAGAACTGGCACGAGGCCGAATCAGGGCTCGCCGAGCGCGCCATCGACAAGACGCCCTTCAGGTGCGGACGCTTCGAGAATTCAGCCTTCAAGCGACGCGGTCCACCACCCGTGCCCGTGCCCGTAGGATCGCCGCCTTGGATCATGAAGCCGGGGATGACCCGGTGAAAGATGGTGCCGTTGTAGAAGCCTGCTTGGCACAGATCGAGGAAGTTGCGGACATGGCCAGGAGCCGTCTCCGGCCAGAACTCCATCTCCATCTCACCCGCGGTCGTGGTCATCACCACACGCCAGTTCGCCAACTGTGCCGCATCCATGTTCAGGAAGTCTTGCTTGCTCATCTCTGTCAACCTTTCTTGACCATCGTCAGGATTGCTTTTTCGATGCGCTGCGGTTCCGTGGGGCGGAAGGTCGCGCGATCCGGCAACGGAGTGCCGTTGGCTGTGGCGATCTTGTCGAGTGCATCAAAGCCCGACACCAGACGACCAAAGCAGGTGTACTTGCCATCGAGACCCGGGTTCGGGCCGTGCATCACGAAGAACTGGCTGCTGGCCGTGTTGGTCTTGGGACCACCACTCGCCATCGACAGCACACCGCGTTCATGCTTTTTGACACTGGAGAGCTCTTCCACCAACTTGCGCGGACCGCTGCCGGTGCCCCACTCGTTGCGCAGCTTGAGCTCCTTGGTCTTGGGATCTCCGCCCTGAATCATGAAGCCCGGTCCGACGCGGTGGAACAGCGTCTGGTTGTAGAAGCCCGTGCGGCACAACTCGAGGTAGTTGCGCACGTGGTTCGGCGCCACATCGGGCCAGAACTCCAGCTCCATCGTGCCTTGATTGGTCACGAGCACCACATGCACATCGGCCAACGCAGCGGCGCTGAACTTGGTCTCGTCGAGGAACGAATCCTCGGTGACGAAGGGCACGACGCCGCGCACCGACTGAGCCGGTGCTTCATCGCCCAACCAGTCCAGCTGGAAGTCGCCACTCACGCCGCGCGCAGTCAACGCTGGCCCCAGATCCACTGTGACGCTGAGCTTGGTGCCCGGCGCCACACGCAAGCCTTGCGTGTTCAAGGCCGGCGCCAAGGGCATGCCAGCCACGGTGAAGCCCGCGGGCTCCAACAGCGTGGCATTCACCACACCATCGGCTCCTGCGACCACCTCGACACGTGCTACGAACGCGTCGCCCGCGATGTGCACGCTTGGAAAGGAACTGGACGGTTGCGCCAGCAGCGCGAGTGCGACGAAGGAGATCACGCTTTCTTGTCTCCCTGCCACTTGTAGAAGCCTTCGCCGGTCTTGCGACCGAGCTTCTTCTCCGCGACCTTGCTGGCGAGGATCTTCGGGATCGTGAAGGCCGGCTCGTTCGGGTGTGCCTTGACCCAACCTTCGAGGATCGACAGCGTCGTATCGAGGCCGACGTAGTCGGTCAACTCGATCGGACCCATCGGATAGCCGGTGCCCAGCTTCATCGCGATGTCGATGTCTTCGGCGGACGCATCACCACGCTCCAACATCAACAACGCTTGGCTCATGTACGGCACGAGCAAGCGATTGACGACGAAGCCCGGCGTGTCCTTGCACGCGATGGCCGTCTTGCCACACGCGACACCGAAGGCGCGCGCCGCTTCGAACACAGCAGCGTCGGTCTTGTCGGTGCGCACCACCTCGACCAACTTCATCAACTGCACCGGGTTGAAGAAGTGCAGGCCCACGAAGCGCGACGGACGGCCAGAGGCTTCGGCCTTCGCTGCGATCGGGAAGCTCGAGGTGTTCGAGGCGAAGATCGTCTCGGGCTTGCACAGCTTGCCCAGCTCGGCGAAGAGGGTCTTCTTGACATCGAGGTTCTCGACGATCGCTTCCACCACGAGGTCGCAGTCAGCGAGGTCCGCCTTCGTCAGCGTCCCGGTGATGCGCGCGCGCACGCCGGCGGCGTCAAAGCTGCCGCCCTTTTCCGCGGCCTTTTCAGCCAGTTTGGCCAGCGACTTGTCGATGCG
>CAIKQM010000010.1 GCA_903829565.1 uncultured Planctomycetota bacterium | reverse complement strand
TCAAGTTGGTCTGTGTGTGCAAGCGCCCGGCCGTGTCGATGATGACCACATCGGCCCCGCGCGCGATGCCGGCTTCCACGGCATCCCACGCCACTCCTGCCGGGTCGGCACCATCCTTCTTCTGGCGCACGATGTCGGCACCATTGCGGCTGGCCCAGATCTCCAGCTGGTCGGCGGCAGCGGCGCGGTAGGTGTCGCCCGCTCCAAGCAGGACCTTCTTGCCCTGTTGTTGGAAGCGGTGCGCCAACTTGGCGATGGATGTCGTCTTGCCGGACCCGTTGACGCCGACAACGAGCAACACAGTCGGCTTGCTTGTCAAAGCCACTTCACCACTGCTCGTACCCAAGCGTTCCAGCAGCATGCGCCGCAAGGCCGCGCGCACATCCTCTTCGCCCTTCACTTCACCGCGGCGGTGGAGGCGCCCGAGTTCGGCGCACAAGTCGGCGGCAATGGGACCGATGTCGCTGGTCCACAGCAGTTCTTCCAGCTCTTTGAGCAAGGCGTCATCGATCGGACGCCCGCCCTTGAACAGGCCTGTGATCCGGTCGGAGATCGCCTCACGCGTCTTGGAGAGGCGCTCTTTGAGGCGGTCAAAGAGTCCCACTACAAGTCCTCCGAGTTGAAGGCGCCCTCGTCGCCCTCGCGCTCCGGCAGCTCGACATCCGCGAGGTCAAGCTCGCTGGCGGCAGTCGTGCCGTCGAGCGTGCCGAGACGCCGCGAGTTCATGATCTTGTCGAGGATGCCGTTCACAAACGCACCGCTGTTTTGTGTCGAGAAGCGCTTGCCGAGCTCGATCGCCTCGTTCACGGCGACCTTGGGCGGCACTTCATCCGAATGCATCAGCTCCCATGTCGCCAAGCGCAGCACATTGCGATCGACGACGGCCATGCGCGAGATGTTCCAGTTCTGCGCCACCGATTGGATGACCGCATCGATCTCCGCCCGGCGTGAATGCACGCCATCAATCAGCGTCAGCGCAAAGCGGGCCGCCTCGTGATCGTTCTCCTCGGCATGCACGAAGGCTTGCGCCTCCTTGTGCATCGAGTCGCCCAGCAAGTCGAGTTGGTAGAGGAACTGCAGAGCCAGTTCGCGTGACCGTGTACGGCGCTTCATGATGCAGAACCTTGGTTGCGGGCAGAGTTGTGTCGGATGGCGTCGAGCGTGAGCAGCGTCTGCAAGGCGGCGCGCGCGACCTCGGCGCCTTTGTCTTGACCGCCTTGGTTGCGCGGCAAGGCGCGTGCGCGCGCTTGTTCCACCGTTTTGACAGTCAACACGCCGAGATGGATGGGCACATCCGTCTCCAAGCTGGCGCGCAGGATGCCTTCCACGGCTCCATGGGCCACCCAGTGGTCATGTGTGGTTTCGCCTTGGATGACCAAGCCGAAACACAGCACGCAGTCGTAGCCTTGGCGGGCGAGGGCGCGCGCCACGATCGGCAGCTCAAACGACCCCGGCACCAAGTGCACCGGCAGGTCATGCGCCTCAGCTCCAGCCTCGATCAGCGTGCGGCGGGCCGACTCGGCCATGGTGCCGGTCAGGTCATGATGAAACGTAGACACAACAACTGCGGCGCGCGTGCCTGGACGGCGTAGTTCAAGGCGCTGCAGGACTGCGTCGTTGGTCGCAGTGGAAGGGTGCATGTGGGTCTGCGCTTGCTGGGCTGTACGAGAGCTGGGCTGTCAAAGACTGCTGGCGCGTATCTTAGCGGCTCAGGGCGCTCTGCGGCAAGCAAGCGCGCGCCTGCAAGCGCCAGTGACCTCAGGCGCGCACCGCCCAGCGCCAGCGCAGGCGCAGGGCCTCGGCCATCTCATCAATGACCAAGTAGGCCAGCGGCACGGCCGTCAGCGTAAAGATGGTCGAGATGGTCAAACCGCCGGCAACGGCTGTCGCGAGGGCGCGGTAGTCGATGCTCTCGCCTTGTGGTTCCGTGATGGCCAGCGGCACGAGACCGATCACCGAGGTGAGTGCGGTCATGAGCACGGGGCGCACGCGCATGGCTGTGCCTTCGAGGATGGCTTGCACGCGCGCAGTGCCTTCTGAACGCAGACGCGCAATGTTGTCGACCAGCACGATGCCGTTGTTCACCACGACGCCGACCAAGATGATGATGCCGATCCAGCCGATGGAGTCCATTTGAGTGCCTGTCAGGTAGAGCGCCCAGTACGCGCCCACCACAGCGAACGGAATGGTGGCCAGAACCGAGACTGGCAGCAGCACGCTTTCGAACAGCACGCCCATCAACAAGAAGACCAGCACAATGGACAAGAGCAGTGCGGCTTGCAGATCGCGCATCTCTTCTGCGGCTTGCGCGTCGGCTAGTTCGGCGCGCGCAAGTTCGTAGCCGCGTGGCAGGCCGAGACTGTCGACCAGTACGCGCCCAGCTTCCGAAACGGAGCTGCGTTGCGCGGGATCGCTGACGCGCGCCACAATGTCAAAGCTGGCGCGTCCGTTGGAGCGATTGATGCTGCGCGGGGCTGCTCCAAATTCAAAGCTGCCAATCGCAGCCAAAGGAATGGGCGCGGCGCGTTGCTGGATGCGGAGATCGCGCAGAGTCGCCAGGCCTGCGGCCTGTTCTTCGTCGTACTCGACAATCAGCGGCGTCTCGCGACCTTCTTCTTGGTAGCGCGGCAAGAGGAAGCCGCGCAGCGACCACGAGATCGTCTGCAACGCACTTTGCGGCGTCACACCTAGGCGATTGGCGAGCTCTGAATCGACGCGCACACGCACTTGCGGCGGTGCATTGGAGAGCGGCGTGCGCACCTCGGTCACACCGGGCAACAGCTCGATGTCGCGCGCGACTTGCAGTCCCAGCGTCTGCAAGCTCTCCGAGTCGGGACCAGTCAAGCGGAACACCACGGTCGAGCGATCGGTGGCGTTGGTGGCCTCATCCAAGAAGCGCACGGTGTGTCCCGCCAACTTGGGCAAGGCGGCCTTCAGCTCACGCTGCACACGCTCGAAGTGCTCTTGCGGTTGCGGCGCATCCCAATACAGCGACAATCGGCCACCACTGCGCGAGAAGCGATCGGAAGCGCGTGCATGGCCCCAATCGGCCTTCTTGCTGTCGAGCAGCTCCTCGTAGCGCTTCATCTCGGCTGCGGCTTGCGCCAGAGTGAAGTTGTCTTCCAGCTGCACATACACATTGATGCGTGTGCGGCTCTCGTCTTGTGCGAAGGACGCGACCTTCATGCTGGAGGCGGGAATGGCGACCGAAAGCGCGATCAGTCCCAACACGCCGCAAGCTGCGATACGGTGGCTCAAGGACCACGACAAGATGCGCGTGTTGATGAGCGCGATCAGGTCCACTACAGAGCGCACGCCAGCGAAGGGCAAAGCAGCCGGGCTGCGCGGGACTCCCAGCTTCGCAGCCGCGAAGGGCGCGCCAAAGATCACGGCCAGCATGGCCACCAAGCCCGCTACTGCGAGCGACACAGGCGCTTGCATGCTCACCGTCGCGTTCCAACCGGGTGTGGCGAAGGGCTGGACGCTCTTGGCCAGTGCGCTCAGAGGCAAGGCGATCCATACGGCATACGCGCTGAGTCCACCGAGCACCAAGGCCGCGATCCAACGCAGCTTGGCCAGCGGTCGCAGCACGCCACGCAGCAGCCACG
>CAIKQM010000009.1 GCA_903829565.1 uncultured Planctomycetota bacterium | reverse complement strand
GGAAGCGGACGGCGGGGGATTGGTGTAGTCCTTGTTGACCATAGTGAAGGTAGCGGCGGTCGCAAGCCCGGCTAGGGCTGCGAGGGCGAGCAGGGTGGCTTTCATAGGGAGGATAGTAGCCACTCGGTCACCGCCAGACACAGTCCCTACTGACTCCCGCGCCACTTTTTGCACGAAGCCTTCAAGATTGCATTTGCCTAATTGCGACATTGTAGGCAGGTGACCGGGCAGGGTCACCGCACTTGAAGGGCAACGCTAGGGCAGACATGACACAGGGTCTCTGTGCGCGCACGCCGCGTACACCCCGCCGGGCAGGCGGTTTCACAATGGTTGAGATGATCGTGGCTATCACGGTCCTCTTGATTGCGGTTTTGTCCACAAGCGTGGCTCAGATCGCGGCCTTGCGCCTGCAGGACGGCGCCAAGGAGACCAATGTGGCGCTGGCGGACTTGGAATCGGCGATGGAGTCCGTGATGGCCATGTCCATCGACACCATCCCGATCGACGGTTCGCGCTTTGAGAGTGGCCAACCGGTGGCCGCGTTTGAGCGCTTGCACCTACGCGACCAGCGCATTGTCGCTACCTATCCGGGCTACACCTTGGGTGGCTCCGTGCCAGACCCATTGCCCATCGTCATGACGACGACTTGGACGGATCGTCGCGGCGTACAGCGCAGCGCCGTCTTGCGGGGGATGAAGACCAAATGAAACCGCGCACCTCAGCATCCCGGTCCCGCTCCGGCTTCAGCCTGATTGAGATCGCCATTTCCTCGTCCTTGTTGTTCGTCATCACCGGTGCCTTGGTGCAACAGCTAGAAGCCACGCGTCGTCAATCGCTGACCACACGTGCCGCGGAACGCCTGCAAACCTCGGGCGAAAAGGCCTTGCGCGATATCGGCAGCGAGCTGCGCAAGAGCGGCTTTGTGTACGCCAACGGACACCAGTACCCGCATCTCTACACCGATGGCCAAGCGGGCGCCGGCTTCCTCGCCTACAACCACGCTGTGCCGACCGAGCGCGCCAGCGCAGGCGACCCCGGATACGGCTTCAATCGTGAACTGATCTACGCGCGCGCCGACATGAAGCGCATGGGGCAAGCCGCCGATGGCACCAACTACTGCCTCGATTGCACGCTTGACGAACTCGACCCCGATGGCATGTACGAAGCGTTGCCCACTCCCGCTCCGGAGCTGGTGCGCATCTATGACGCGCCCTACATCGATCCAGGCAGCGGAACGGTGCGCTGGTCCACAACCGATGCGGGCTTTGTGCTCGTCACAGAAGCCAGTGGCCGCAATGCGCTTGAGTTGCGCGTGGCCGGAGTCCGCGAGCGCACACTCGCTCGCGATGTAGAGCGCGTGGTGTTCGACACGAGCACCACGGACCCCGTAGGCGTACCTGTGGGAGCAGTGCGCGTGCGGTTGTGGTTGCAGGCCAAGGACGATGCTGGCGCGTTGCACCGCTGGCAAGGGGAGAGCGTGATCGAACCACGCAACGAGTGAACACATGAAGACCATGAATCGAGGCAAGCGTGGCTCCAAGGCCGGTGTGGCTTTGGTCTACGCGGTGTTTGGGGCCATGATCGCTGGCGGCATGGTGGCCGCTTCGCTGACGCTGTCTTTGGCCGCCGAGAAAGGCGCACAAACCAAACGCAGCTCGACGCAAGCGCGCTTCTTGGCCGAAGGTGGCACCGAAGCCGCCAAGAAGGAGATCCAGCGCGCGTTGGCCAACTGGGAACAAGTGCCGTCTACAGGCACGACCGTCATCGATGGTCAAACCGTCAACTGGGCCATTCGTCCTACGGGCTTTGACGATGTGGTTGAGGATGATTCAGGCATCCAGACCATCGTGACGGGCTACGAGATCCGTTCGACCGCACAAGTCGGCCGCTTCGAGCACGAGACCCTGCGCTACATCAATGCGCAGGCCACACCGCTGTTCCAGTTCGCGGTCTTCTACACCAACGATCTTGAGGTCAATCCTGGTGCGAACATGACCATTGGTGGTCGTGTGCACACCAACTCGGACATGTACCTCACCAGCGCAGGTGCGACCCTTACGCTCAACACGAACTATGTGCGGTCCGTGGGCGACATGTACCGTTACCGCAAGGACCAACCGTCCAACACCGCCGGCACAGTGCGCATCCGGCAGTGGGTGGCCGATCCGTTCAACGCTGCGGAGCCCACTTCGTACTACACCATGTGGTCCGAGTCGCAACTCGCGAGCATGGGCATCGGGCATGATGGCGGCTTCGACAGCACGTTCCTCACTGGGTACGACGCCAATGGCAACGAGGACTACACCGACAGCGGCGATCTCTTGCCGTGGGGACCAGGCGCTTTGGACTACTGGAGTGCACCGGAAGGCTACGCCGGTGGTGGAGGCAACACTGTCAAGTGTTCCGACCATGACGTAGGTGAGGCCGTGGTGCCGCGCATTGGTTCGGTATCGATGTACGAGCCTCGCACAGCAGGCGACTATGTCTATGACTCCGCAAGTCGTAGCTACACTCAGGTGGCCTCAGGTACGGGCACGCACGGCAAGGGCTTCTACTTTGACAACGCGGGCTTGGTCATCGTGGTAGAGACCAACGGCACCACTTGGACGGCCTACGATGCCAACGGGGCCAATGTCACCTCATCCATCCAAGCGGTGGCCGGTGCGGTGTCGACGCGCACGATCTATGACGCTCGCCAATCCAACGGAGGTTCGGGCACGGTGCGCATTGTCGACATCGACATGCAAAAGCTCCATCTCAGCGGCAAGTGGCCGAGCAATGGCCTCGTCTATGCCGCCCACAAGGGTGCAGGCACGGGTACGCAAGCCAAAGGCGTGCGTTTGGTGAACGGATCCACCCTGCCAGCCGCCTTGACAGTGGTGTCGGAGAATCCGCTCTACATCAAGGGCGACTACAACAAGGGCAGCGCGAGCGTGTCGAAGAAGCCCGCTGCGATCATTGGCGATGCCGTGAACCTGCTGTCGAACAGCTGGAACGACACCAAGACCGCAACGAGCGGCCTGCCTACGGCCACGGCGACGACCTACAACATCGCCATGATCACGGGCAACCAGGACACGAACGGGAGCACGTACAACGGTGGTCTCGAGAACTTGCCGCGCTTCCATGAGAACTGGACCGGCAAGGCCTGCAACATCCGTGGCTCATTGGTCAACACCTGGAACTCGCGTTATGGCACGGCGCAGTGGGTCTACGGCGGGAATCGCTACACGGCTCCCAACCGGAACTGGACCTACGAAACGGACTTCAACGATGTGAGCAAACTGCCTCCCTTCACCCCCATGGCTGTCTCGGCCGTGGATGTGGCGACTCTCTGACTCTCAACTGACGACTGGCAAGCTGCGCCTCGGTCGGGTACACCCGAGCGAGGCGTAGGCTTGTTGAGAGGAGTTGGACTATGAGTGGAACCAAGTGGGAAGCGGCCTTAGCGCAGCGCCGTACCGGCTGGATGCGCATCCCTTCGACGATCAGCCGCACACTGCTGTTGGCGGTGCGCAGCTTCATTCAAGACCAATGCTTGTTCAGGGCCTCGGCCTTGACCTACATCACGGTGCTGTCGCTCGTGCCGCTCTTGGCTCTGGGCTTTGCCGTGGCCAAGGGCTTTGGCTTCTATGCCAGTTTACTTGACGAGTCGATCGGGCCGTTCCTAGACCGCACTTTCGGACCGCTGCAAGAGGCAGCACCCATCGTGCAAGAAGCGGGCTCACACGAGATGCGCGTGGCCATCGAACAGGTGCTGCGCTTTGTCGAGCGCACCGATGTGTCGGCGCTCGGGCTCTTCGGACTCGTGCTGCTGCTCTACACCGTCGTGCGCTTGCTCTCCGCGATTGAAGGCAGCTTCAACGACATTTGGCGCATCTCGCGCCCGCGCAGCTTTGTGCGCAAGGTCGCGGACTACCTGACGATGGTGGTGATCACGCCCATCTTCTTGTTCACCGCCACCGGTATCACTACGGCCTTGAGCAACAGCACGCTCGTCACCTACCTGCGCGAACAAGCGCATATGGGGATGCTGCTCGAAGTGCTGCTCAAGTGCACGCCGCTGTTCGCGCTGTGGATGGGGTTCACCTTTGTCTACATGGCGCTCCCGAACACACGCGTGCGCTTCCAACACGCGTTCGTAGGAGCGCTCGTGGCCGGCACGTTGTGGCAAGTGGTGTTGCTGGTGCACATCTTGTTCCAAATCGGCATCGCCAAGCACAACGCGATCTACTCCAGCTTCGCGGCGCTGCCGATCTTCTTGATGTGGGTCAACATCAGCTGGACCACGGTGCTCTTTGGTGCGGAAATCGCGCGCGCACGCGAGATCGAACCCAGCTGGGGCGGACCGATGGGGGGCGCCACCACCGCCAGCGCGCGCCGCAGCGTGGGCTTGCGCGCCATGGTGCGCTTGGCCGATGACCATCTCTCGGGCGCACCGCCGCGCAGCGCAGCCGCGCTGGGTGCGCAGCTGTCGGTCGATCCCTCGCTCGTCGAAGAGGTCTTACGGCGCTGCCAAGCCCGCGGTCTGGCACGCGAAAGCGTCGAAGGCTCGCAACGGACCTGGCTCCTTGGGCGTGATGCCGGCACGGTGCGCTTGCAGGACATTGCCGATGCCATCGACGAACGCGAAGCGGGGACCTATGCCGCTAGCGATCTGCTGGATGCCGAGCTCACGCGCTTGGTCACGGCCCTCGAGCGGGAACAAAGCGACTCGGCCTACAACCGCACCTTGCGCACGGTGGTTGAGGCCGTGCGCGCACACGAAGGCTACAGCTACTTGGCCGCCGAACCGGCCTTGAGCCGCGCTTCGGCCACATAGACCGCTTCATCTAGGTCGCAGGCAAAACGCCCCCACGCGGCATACGCCACCGCGCCGAGTTGCAGCTCGCGCGGATGCACATTGTCGGCCACATCCAAGGCGCAGTGGTGGTGGTCAAAGTAGCGCGCCCCTGAGATCAGCAGCAAGCCCACCACTGCACCGCGCTCCTTCAGCGGTCCTACATCCACGCCGCCACCACCTTGCACTACGGTGCCGGCAAAGATGGGCTGGAGCTCGCGGCCAAACACCTCGAAGGCCTCCTTCAACGGCCCTGCGGCATCGACGGAGAGCCCCACCGGTGCAAAGCCGCCGCTATCGCTCTCCAGCGCCAAACGCACCTCGCCCTGCGGCGTAGCATCGCGCTGCGCCAAGCCACCGCGCACGCCATTCTCTTCGTTCGTGTACAGCACCACGCGCAAAGTGCGTTTGCCGCGCCAGCCGTCCTTCTTCAGCAAGCGCAACGCTTCAATCGCGTGCACGCAACCGGCGGCATCATCGTGTGCCCCTTGGCCGATATCCCACGCATCGATGTGGCCCGACAAGAGCACCACGCCCGCTGAGGGATCCGTGCCGGTCAGTTCGCCCACGATGTTGGCCGAAGGCTTATCGGGCAGCGTCTGGCAATCCAACTGCAGGCGCACACGCACCACGCCCTGTTCCAAACGCCGCGCCAAATCGGCGGCTCCCTTGGTCGAAATGGCCGCCGCCGGGATCTTGGGCACGCCCTCTTCGTAGCGCATGGCGCCGGTGTGCGGGTGGTCATCCAGGGCAGCGGTGACGCTGCGCACGACGACCGCGACGGCACCTAGTTTGGCAGCTTCGATGGCGCCGCTGCCGCGCTGCCAGACCGCGCCGCCGTAGGCCTCTCCCACGCTCAACTTGGATGGGTCAAACGGCTCGTCATAGAACACAATGGCGCCTTGGGCGCGTGCGCCCAATTCAGCCAACTGCTTGCGGCCGACCACGCGCACCACGGGCGCTTCGATGCCTTCCTTGGGCGTGGCGATGCTGCCACCCAGAGCCAAGATCGGCCAAGTAACGGGCGGCGCTTCGGTTGCTGTGGCCGTGGCCAGCGTAAGCCGCGCCGTCGTGCCACGGTCCCAGTGGGGGACCATCGTCGGCACACGGTAGACCTTGTCGGCACCCGCGCGCTGCAAGGCCGCCTCACCCCACGCCAAGGCGCGATCTAAGCCCGCAGAACCGGACAAACGATGCGGGGCAGTCGTGCACAGCTCGCGCAGCAGCGTGTACGCCTGCGCATCTCCAAGACCACGCTCGAGAAAGCTCCGTACAGGACTCGGGGTCTGGGGCAGCACCGCGACCGGATCGTGGGCTACCAAGCCACAGAGGATGAGGGCATTCCAGATCATGAGTCGATGCGTCCTTGTTCTAATTCCGCCGGGGTAGCCAAGCGCAAATCCAAGAGGTGCAAGCGCACGCGCAGCGTCTTGCCCGCGAGTGGATGATTGAAATCGATTTCTACGTCGTGCGTCCCGATACGTACGATACGACCGGCCTGCTTGTAGCCAGAGGCATCCGCAAATTCGATCAGAAGATTTTCACTCAATGCGAGATCGGGTGGAAACTGGTAACGCGGAAATCGCTGTTCATTGTCCGGATTGACTGGACCAAAGGCCTGCGCGGCTGCAATAACAGCCTCAACCCGCTCACCTGCCTGCTTGCCCACCAGCGCTGACTCGAAGC
>CAIKQM010000008.1 GCA_903829565.1 uncultured Planctomycetota bacterium | reverse complement strand
GCGCGTGCGGGAATTGGTACGCGTGCGCTGGCCGCGCACAGGCAGACCGCGACGGTGACGCATGCCGCGGTAGCAGCCGATGTCACGCAAGCGGGCGATCGATGAGGCGACCAAGCGGCGCAACTGACCTTCCACCGAGTACTCCTTTTGCAGGTAGTTCGCGATGCTGGCGAGCTGCTCTTCCGTGAGGTCACGCGCCTTGAGGCCCGGGTCGAGGCCCAGGGCGGCGCAGGTCTTGGCGGAGGTCGTGCGACCAACGCCGTAGATGTACGTCAGCGAGATCTCGAGACGCTTATTCGGGGGGATGTCTACACCGATCAGACGCGGCATGTGTGGTTCTCTTCTCTACTCGTGTACGGTTGTGCTGAATGTGGCCAAGGGCTCACTTGCCTTGGCGCTGCTTGTGGCGCTTGTCGCTGCAAATGACACGCACGACGCCACGGCGCCGGACGATCTTGCAGTTCATGCACATGCGACGAACGCTGCTACGGACTTTCATGATCCATCCCTCTTTCTACGCTCTCCGCGACAGATGATGCGCCCCTTGGTTAGGTCGTAGGGCGACATCTCCACGGTGATTTTGTCTCCCGGCAGGATACGGATGTAGTGCATCCGCATCTTGCCGCTCACGTGGGCGAGGATCTCGTGTCCCGACTCCAACTTGGCACGAAAGCGCGCGTTGGGTAGAGACTCGGTCACCATCGCTTCGACCGTGATCGGTTCTTCCTTGGCCATCAGCTCACTCCCGCCGCGGATGCGGCGCGTTCGAGGTCGCGGAAGACCTGGTCTGTGTTGCGGTCGCCGTCGACTTCCGACAGCAATCCGCGTGAACGATACCAACCTTCGAGCGGGAGCGTCTGCTCGCGGTACACCGCAAGGCGCTTCGTCACCGTCTCTAGGGCATCATCGGTGCGGATGTGCAGCTCGCCGCCGCACTTGTCGCACTTGCCTTCCACCTTGGACGGTGAATGGCTGATGTGGTGGATGTTGCCACACGCACGGCAGGTGCGGCGGCCAGTCAGGCGATCAACCAGCTTGGCATCGGGAACGCGCAGGTTGAGCGCGCGCGTCTCGGCACCCGACAGGCGTGCGGCCAAAGCCTCGGCTTGCGGCAGCGTGCGCGGGAAACCATCGAGCAAGCAGCCCTTAGCGCAGTCCGCGCGACCGATGCGATCAAAGAGCATGTCCAGCACCAACTCGTCAGGCACGAGCTTGCCAGAGTCCATGTATTCCTGGGCCTTCTTGCCCAAGGCGGTGCCCTTGGCCTTGTTCTCGCGGAACAAGTCACCCGTGGACACATGCGGCAGCGACAAAGCTGCCGACAGGCGCGTTGCCTGTGTGCCCTTGCCCGCGCCCGGAGGGCCGAGCAGGATCACCACGCGCTTCTCCATCAGCGCGCGTCCCCCCTCGATTGCGGGTTGGATTGCGAGTTGCCGCCACGGGTCCAGCCCGGGCCCGAAGACTTCATGAAGCCTTCGTAGTTCTTCATCACCAGTTGAGCGTTGAGACGGTCAACCAGGTCCAGCGCGACACCCACGACGATCAACACTGACGTGCCGCCGAGGAAGTACTGCAGGTCCATCGGCAACGAGGTGCCTTGCGTGAGGAACGCCGGAGCGATCGAAATCACCGCCAAGAAGGCTGCACCAGCCAGAGTGATGCGCGTCAGCACGCTCGAGAGGTACTCGGCCGTCTTCGCGCCCGGACGGATGCCCGGCACGAAAGAACCATGTTCGCGCAAGTTGTCGGCGATCTCGTTCGGCTGGAACATCAGACGGTTCCAGAAGAAGCAGAAGAAGAACACCAGCGCGGAGTACAGCGTGACGTGGATGAAGCCCGTCGGCGTGCTGAAGATGCGATCCAGGTCCGCGAGGCCGGTCCACTGGAAGATCAGAGCCGGGATGATGAAGATCACCGAGGCGAACACGATCGGCATGACGCCCGCCATGTTGACCTTCAGCGGCAGGTAGTGACGCTGGCCACCGTACGCTTGGTTGCCGCGCGTCAGGCGCGCGTACTGGATCGGAACGCGGCGTGCACCCTTGTGGATGAACACAACCACGAGCACCGTGATCAACCAGATGGCGACCAAGAACAGGATCGTCTGCCAGAAGTCTTCCGCCGAGGCGATCTGGGCAATGCCGACCGGGATCTGGGCCACGATGCCGGCCATGATCAACAACGAGCTACCGTTGCCCACGCCGAATTCGGTGATCAGCTCACCGATCCACATGACGAAGAGCGAACCGGCGAGCAGCGACACGACGACGATCAGGCCGAGCGCGAAGGTGCTGTCCTGCATCTCCGGCGCGATCATCATCTTGTTCTGCAGGAACACGCCCGTGTAGATGAACAGGGCCTGGACAATCGCAATGGGCACCACCGAAAGGCGCGTCCATTGGTTGATCTTCTTCTGGCCAGCCGCACCTTCCTTCTGGATGGCTTCGATGGCCGGCGACACCTTGGTCAACATCGAGAAGATGATCGACGCCGAGATGTAGGGCATGATGCCCAGCGCAAAGATCGTGGTGTCGCCAATGGCGCCACCCGAGAAGGCGCTCATCAGGCCGAACAACGAACCTTGGTCCTGCTGCTGCTTCAGGAACTCCGGGCTCATACCCGGAATCGGGATCTGGAAGCCAAAGCGATAGACCAGCAGGAGGACCAGCGTCAGATAGATTTTCTGACGGGTCTCCGGGACCTTGAACAGCTGCAGGAAGTTCTGTTGGGTCGTGTTGGCCACTGCTGGTCTGCGTTTAGTGTGGGTTGCGGGTTGGAATGAGTTCGTTCAGAACCGCTCAGCAGGCGCTGGCGTCCCGACCATGAGCGTCGATCACCACGATCGTACCGCCCGCAGCCTTGATCTTCTCTTCCGCCGACTTGGTGAACTTCTGAGCGCGCACCGTGAGGCGCTTCTTCAGATCACCGTTGCCCAAGACCTTCATCAAGGGCGACAACTTGCTGGCCAAACCCTTGCTGGTGACCATATCGAGATCCACCGTCGCGCCATCGTCGAAAGCATTCAGCTTGTCGACGTTGATGATGGTGTAGTCCGTCGCGAAGCGCGCGTTGGTGAAACCACGCTTGGGCACGCGGCGGTAGATCGGCATCTGACCACCTTCGTAACCCGGGCGGCGGCTCGTACCCGAGCGCTGACCCCAACCCTTGTGACCACGGCCGGCCGTCTTACCGAGACCAGAGCCCGGGCCACGGCCTACGCGGCGACGGTCTTCGTAACGGATGCCGTTCTGTTCGACGAAATTCAGGTCCATGTTGGCCTTGCTCTCTTTGTCTCGTGTGCCGGTGCTAGTGGATTAGCCGGGGCTGGTGGAGGTCAGAGCTGGATGCCGCGCAGCTGCGCGACTTGCTCAGGCGTACGCAACTGCGACAGAGCGTGCAGCGTGGCCTTGACCAGGTTGATCGGGTTGGTGGAACCATAGGACTTCGTGAGGATGTCCTTGATGCCAGCTTGTTCGCACACAGCGCGCACCGACGGGCAGGCGATGATGCCCGTACCAGGCGAGGCGGGCAGCATGCGCACCTTGGCGCTGCAGTAGTAGCCTTCCACCTCGTGCGGGATCGTGCCCGAGGAGGACACCGGCACGCGCATCAAGTGCTTGCGACCATCACGGGCAGCCTTCTCGATGGCGTTCGGGACCTGACGAGCCTTGGCGTAGCCGTAGCCCACAACCCCGTTCTTGTTGCCGCAGATCGACAACGCGGAGAAGGAGAAACGACGACCACCCTTGACCGTGGCGGAGGAACGGTTGACCTTGACGAGCAGCGGCTCCGGGAGCTCGCCGATCTCTTGGGTTTCCATTCCGTCGAGGAAGCGAATGACGGGCTTCATGTCTGTATGTGTCTTCTACTGTGCGTGAGGGGTGGTGTGCAGGATCAGAACTTGAGGCCGCCTTCGCGGCAGGCGTCGGCCAAAGCCTTCACGCGGCCGTGGTAGCGCGCGAAGCCGCGGTCGAACACGACCGCCTCGATCCCGGCTTCCTTGGCCTTCTTCGCCAGCTCCGTGCCGACGATCTTGGCCTTCTCGGACTTGGTCTTGCCCTTGAGCTGCTCGGCCAGCGCCTTGGAGGTGCTGGTCGCCGCCGCGAGCGTCTTGCCTGCGGCGTCGTCGATGATCTGAGCGCTGATGTGCTTCAGCGAACGGTTGACCGACAGGCGCGGCAGACTCGTGGTCGTGCGGATGACGCGACGTACGTGCATTGCACGACGATCGCGACGCTTGGCCTTGACGAAGATTGCTTTCATCTGTGTCTCTTTCCTGCCTATCAGCTGCCGAAGCTCTTGCCTTGCTTGCGCTCGACCTTCTCACCTTTGTAACGCACACCCTTGCCCTGGTAAGGCTCCGGCGGACGTTGACGGCGGATCGTCGCAGCGAGCTCTCCCACCACTTGGCGGTCGCAGCCCGTAATTACAATGTTCGTCGGGTCAGGGCAGACCACGGTGAGGCCCTTGGGGATCGGCAGAACCACCGGCTTGTTGTAGCCGACGTTCAGCGAGATCTTGGTGCCTTGCATCGTGGCGTTCCAACCGACGCCCTGGATCTCGAGGCGCTTCTCGAACGGCTTGACCACACCTGCCACCATGTTGGCCAGCAGGGCGCGGGTCATGCCGTGATAAGCACTTGCGGCACGAGCGTTGGACGCGTCGACCACGGAGACGGAGAGTTCGTTGTTGTCGACGGCCACATCAACTTCGGGGCGGAGCGTAAGCTCCAACTCGCCCTTGGGGCCCTTGACCTTGACCTTGCGGCCATCGGCCTTCGAGACCGTGACTCCGGCCGGGACGGCGACGGGTTGTTTGCCGATACGGGACATGTCTGATTCCTGCTCGTTACTGTGAAAAGGTCGTTGCTGAGGAAGATCGTGCGCTGAGGTGGATCGAGCTGCGTGAAGCTAGGCTCAGCAGACCTTGGCGAGGATCTCGCCGCCGACGTTCTCCTTGCGCGCGCCACGGTCCGAAAGGATCCCCTTAGGCGTCGACAAGATTTGGATACCCATGCCGCGGATGATCGGCTTGAGGTCCTTCGCGGAGGCATACACCCGGCAACCGGGCTTGCTGATCCGCTCGATGGTCTTGATCACGAACTCACCGTACTCGCCGTACTTGAGGCTGATCGTCAGGGTCGAGGCCG
>CAIKQM010000007.1 GCA_903829565.1 uncultured Planctomycetota bacterium | reverse complement strand
TTGCGCGCGGCCTCCTCCGCCACCAGCCGCCACGTTCCGTCCGGCGAGTTGTCGTCAATGACGAGCACCTCAAACCCGGGGCCAAGGGCGAGAAGCTCCTGCACCAAAGGCAGGATGTTCCCCGCCTCGTTCCAGGTGGGGATGGTGCAGACCACGGTCGGCGGTCGACGCTCGACAGACGAGTCGTTCATGGAGGTACCCCAGCCTACGAGCTTGAGGCGCACAGGCCAAGCCACTTGCGCGTTGCACTCGGGCCGCGGAGGTCGAACAATGGCGGCATGAGCCCCTTCGATCGCCGCACGTTCTTGACCGGGTCCGCCGCGCTTTCGCTATCCGCCTTGGTCGCTGCGCGCCAAGCGGACAAGGCCGCGCCGCAACGAGCCAAGCTCAAGCCCGCCATCAAGTACTCGATGATCGCGGTCGAGGGCGATGTACTGGCTCACTTCCAGCTGGCCAAGGACTGTGGCTTTGAAGGTGTCGAACTGGACAGCCCGATCGACATTGATCGTCAAGCCGTAGTCGAGGCCAGCAAGCAGACTGGCGTGAAGGTGCACGGGGTCATCGACTCCATTCACTGGGCCAAGCCCTTCAGCCATCCCGATGCTGGCGTGCGCGCCGAGGCCATCAAGGCTCTTGAAGGCGCCATTGACGATGCGGCCTTGTGGGGCGCCGACACGGTGCTCGTGGTGCCCGCTGTGGTGAATGACAAGGATCCTGAACAGAGCTACGACAAGTGCTGGGAGCGCTCGCTGGCTGAGTTGAAGAAGGTCTTGCCGCGCTGCAAAGAGAAGAAGGTCAAGTTGGCGATCGAGGTCGTTTGGAACAACTTCCTGACCAAGCCTTCGCAGTTGGTCGAGTATGTCGATGCGTTTGGCGATCCGATGGTGGGGGCCTACTTCGATGCGTCCAACATGCTGAAGTACGGCGTCTCGTCAGCCGACTGGATCCGTCAGTTGGGGCCGCGCATGTTGAAGCTGGACTTCAAGGGCTACTCGAAGGCCAAGGGTTGGTGCGCGATTGGCGAAGGCGATGAGGACTGGCCGGCTGTGCTCGAGGCGTGCCATGCCGTCGGCTATCACGGCTGGGCTACGGCCGAGGTCGGTGGCGGTGGTAAAGAACACTTGCTCAAGGTGAAGAGCCAAATGGACCGCATTCTCGCGGTCTGAGTCGACATCATGGCACTGCAAGTCATCGGCGTGCGCAAGCGGTTTGGCGGGCGCGCTGTGCTGGAAGATGTGTCGCTCTCGTTGCCGCGCGGAGAGATCTACGGCTTTCTTGGGCATAACGGCTCAGGCAAGACCACGTTGATGCGCATCATCTTGGGCCTGCATGCCGCTGATGGTGGCCGCGTGTTGGTCGATGGCATTGATGCCTTGGCGCAGCCGGCCGAGGCGCGCGCTCGCATCGCTGGATTGGTGGAAATCCCGGGTGCGTGGGAGCGTTTGACGGCGCGCGAGAACTTGATCGAACTGGGGCGCTTGCAGGGGCTGACACTTGCGGTTGCGCAGTCAGAAGCGGATCGCGTGTTGGTCGAAGTCGG
>CAIKQM010000006.1 GCA_903829565.1 uncultured Planctomycetota bacterium | reverse complement strand
TCCACGCCATCCAACGCGCGATACATGCGCTCGCGGTCACGCACATCACCAATGAAGAAGCGCAAGCGTGAGTCGCCCGCGAACTTCTTCGCCATCTCCCATTGCTTCATCTCATCCCGCGAGAAGATGATGAGCTTCTTGGGATTCCACTTGGCCAGAGTCATCGGCACGAAGGCGTGCCCAAAAGACCCTGTACCCCCTGTGACCAGGATGGTCTTGTCGGAGAACATGCCGACAACTGTACTGGTCTAGCTAGCGTGGGTCGAGCACGACCGCGCGCGCGCGGTTCACGATGACGACCAGCGTGTGGCCGTCGAACTCCAACTGCAGCGCCACATCCGCAGACGGCGTGCCGCGCGCATCGAAGGCCAGCAGGCCCTGCGCAGGCAGCGAGCCGGGCGCCAAGCGCACCCCTTCGAAGATCGCGTCCGAGTCCAAACGCCGCGGCGGCAGATCCCCATCGGGCTCTTGCGGCGTCCAGCCGAACCCTTGCGGGTCGAAGGCCACACTCGACTCGCGAGCGTCCACGATGGCGCGTGTTTGCGCCAAGCGCAGGTCCGCAGCCAACAAGCGCGCTGCGCGCTCCAAGCTGATCTCCGGTCGATCAAAGTGCAGCGCAATCGCCACCAAAGCGACGATGGTCAGCACCACCAGCGCCAGCGCCAACTCCAACAGCGTGAAGCCGCTGCGATACGACGACTGCACCTTCACAGATCGTAGAGCCGTCGCTGCGTGCCATGCACGAAGCCGCGGCAGTTCGCGCGCACTTCGCCTGTCGAGGGACGATACAACCAACCGCTGAGCTCATCCGGCTCGGCCGGCCATTCCTCGTTCACGCCTAGAAAGCGCACATCCGCACGGCCGGTGACCGGATTCGCGGGCACGCCCGAGATCGCTCGCACCAGCGGTTCTTCGTAGCCGTGCTTGCCCCGCGACGAAGCGTACGCGGTCTCAAACCAATCGGCAGGTACGGACCCAGCTTCGGCTTGCCCGGGATGTGCACCATGACGATGGCGATAGTCAGCCACCACTGCGCGCAGCTCTTCCAAGCGCCACGCCAACTCGGCACTGGCGCGATGCGCGCGCAGCTCGGCCAGGTCGCGTCGCTCCGCCGGCACTTGCGCCACATAGAGCGCCAAGGCGGCCACACACGTCAACAGCGTGGCATGCACCGCTGGGTGCGTGCCTCGCATGCGCCGCGCGGCCTGGGGGTCGCGAGGACCTGTCATACAGGGCGTATCGGCTCGGTACGCGCGGTACTTGAGGGGGGGCTACTTCAGGAGCTCCAACAGCCGCTGCGGGGTGCCATCCAGAGGGTCGTGGGCCACCGCCGTGGCCCAGTCCATGGTGAAGCGCGCATTGACCTCGCTCAACGGGTTGAGGACCTCGCGGTCACCCTGACGCGCCGTCCACGCATCGAGGCCGTAAGGACCGCGGTAGCCCTCCTGCGCCAAGGCTTGGCCGACCGTCTCGACCATCTGCGCCAAGCGCTCATCGTCGCGCCGCGTCAGCTCGCCGGCTGCGGCGCGGCGCGTGCCGGTCCACGCGCCCTCTTTCGTCGTCGTCTGAAAGCACGGAGCGGAGACAAGCACGCTGCCATCGGTTCGCACAAAGCCCGAGCGCGTGTGCTCGCGCACGATCTCCATCCACGGCTCGATCACCAACGGTCCGAGCTTCAAGCTCGCCACGAGCCACGCCAGCTCGCCTGCATCGGGCTTCCCGCTGTGCAAGCGCCGACGACCGCGCCCGGCGGCGCCAAAGCCGCGCCGCACGAGCCAGCCGCGCTCGCTGGGCAACGACACCTGTGCGAGTGCTGACTCGAGGTCGAGCACGATGTGCTTGCTGATCGAGTCCTCTGCCAGCGGTGCGCGCACGCGCGTGGCCCAATCGCGCCGGTTCACGCGTTGCAGCACCTCCAACGCGGGAGTCGGGTCCACGACAGCGCCAGCGGCCGCAAGGATCTTCAAAGCTCGCGGCGTCGGCAGCCACGCACGCCCGCGCAGACCACGCGCCCGCCGCAGACCATTCGTCAGGTCGCGCTCATCCAACACCACATCGTGCGCTGCGACGAGGTTGCCCAGCAGCTTGGGTGCTTGCGCTTGCACAATCGCGCGCAAGTGCTGTGTAGGTTGCCAACCGCGCGGAGCCTCCAACTCATGCTCCGCATCCAGGTTCAGCACCCAGGCTACGGGTGTGCTGTCGCTCACGAGGCAGGCCGCGGGGATGGGGCCTTCGCAGGAGCCACCGCGGCCAAGGCATCCAAGAAGCGCGCATCCAAGCCTGCTTGTGCTCGCGCTGTGCGGTTCAAAGGCTCGCCGCGGAACAAGGCCGGCGTCAACGGGGGCGGCAACGCGCGGCTCCAGAGTTCAAAGTCCAGTGAGGCTCCGCTGAAGCGTTCGAACCAATGGCGCGCAAAGGCCACATGCCCGACCTCGTCGCGCTCGACCAGTTCCATGATCTGCGCTCCAGCCTCGTCGCCCACGGCTTTGAAGCGCAAGGCCCAGCGTGCGCTGTGTTCGAGGTTCGCACCCTCGAGCCCGAGCCCTTGCAGAGCGACAAAGCTCAAAGGATCGGGGCACGCGGCCACGCGCGCCCAGAACCAATCGCGCACCGGCAGAGCACCGAACTCCACGCCCAGCGTGCGCATGTGCCCGAGGTAGTGCCGGAGGTGTGTCAATTCTTCTAGACACAGCCGCAACAGCCCGGCCTTGAAGACGCGTGGCGTCTGCGGATAGGCCAGAATGGCCCACGCGAACAGCTCTGCGGCTTGCAGCTCATGGTGCGCGAACGTGTGCAGCATGCGTGCGCGTTCGGCGGCACTCTGCAAGGCTTGCGCACCCTTGGTGCGTTCGCCGCGCACCGTGGTGCGCAGTTCCGCAGGTCGACCTGGCGCTGCTACGCGTCGCGCGAGCCCATCGTCGCACCACGAACTTTCCAGGCGCGGATTGGGTGGTGCCGGCGGCGTAATCTTGGCTGCAAGGTCGGTGGTCGTGATGAACTCCAGCGCCCATGACTCCACTGTGCCGCTGCGCGGAGCGCTGGGCGCAGTTGTCGATGCAGACGGCGAGTCGATCACGCCGCCGAAGGTACCGCTTCTGAATAGGGGAGACGAGGCCTTGCTGGGTGAGATCTCTACTTCTCGCTTGTACGTTGCATTGCGTTAAGTCCTTTATCCGTAATCCCTAAGTGTCTTTACAAACTTTCCTATCTTGACCAAAGGTGGGGTGTTCCTTCGCAGCCTCTTTACGAAACGCACCTATCGTCTTGGCCCATCGGACCCCCCGCCGTGAGCCAGTTTCAGCCCCTCCTCGCCGCACCGCTCTGCCTTTTGGCCGGCACGCCCTATGTACTTGGTGCGACGGGTGCACCCGCTGTTGTGGCCACGAGGCAAGAGGGAGTTGCGGCCACGGGCACGCTGCGCGGTCAGATCCTAGACCGTGACTTCGAAGCTCCGCTGGCGGATGCGCAGGTCTTGTTGGTTGAGACCGGCCAGCGTGTCCAGACCAATGACTCGGGTAACTACTCGCTGAGCGAGGTTCCTGCGGGCCGCTACACGGTCGTCGTTGCCAAAGAGGGCTATGTGCGCCAAGTGCGTACAGAAGTCGCCATCGTAGGCGGTCAGCTGACCGATCTGAACTTGGCCCTGTCGGGTGACTACACCGACATGGAGGAGTTCGTGGTGCAAGACATCGTGTCGGCACCGGCCGGCACGGAGAGCGCGTTGCTCCAGCTGCGCGTCGAAGCTCCTGCGCTGATGGACTCGGTGGGTGCGGAGCTGATGAGCAAGGCTGGTGCGAGCGACGCGGCCAGCGCCTTGCGACTTGTGTCAGGCGCGACGGTGCAAGACGGCAAGTTCGCGGTCGTGCGCGGTTTGCCGGACCGCTATGTGTCCTCGCAGCTCAACGGCGTGCGCATGCCGAGCGCCGATGAAGACAAGCGCGCGGTCGAGCTCGACCAGTTCCCCGCGGTCGTCATCGAGAGCATTCAGGTCTCGAAGACCTTCACGCCGGACCAGCAAGGCGATGCCTCTGGTGGCGCGGTCAACATCGTTCTCAAGTCGATCCCCGATGAGACGGTTGTCTCCTTCAAGGGGCAGGTTGGCTTCAACTCGCAGGTCAAGGGCAGCGACTTCCTCACCTATGACGGTGGAGGTGTGGGTACTTGGGGTCGCGATGATGGTGGTCGTGACATCCAGTACGACCGTCTTGATCCCACGAATCCTGAGAGCTGGGAGGGTGCTTCTGGTGCGACCAGCGGCGAGGAACCGTTCGATTCCAAGTGGTCGATTGCAGGTGGCGGCAAGCTAGAGCTCAGCAAGGATGTCAAGTTTGGTGGACTGCTGAGTTTCTTCTACGAGCGCGACAGCTCGTACCAGACAGGCTTTGAGGATGAGTTGTGGCGCAAGGCGCCGGGTGCGCCGATGACTCCGGCGCAGGGACAAGTTGGGGGCGATGAATTCAAGACTTCGCTCTTTGACATCACGCAAGCATCGCAATCGGTGCAGTGGGGTGGTCTAGCCACTACTGGCATCGAGACCGAGAATCACCGCATTGGTTTGACGTTCCTGTACACGCACACTGCTGAAGACACCACGACTGTCGCGACGGACACGCGTGGCAAGCGCTTCTTCTTTGGCGAGGACTACGATCCGTACGACACCTCGCATCCCGGCAACCAGCCTGATGCTTTGGCGACGGCGCCGTACATCCGCACGGACACACTCGAGTACAACGAGCGCACCACCGGCACGCTACAGCTAACCGGCAAGCACTCGCTCGTCGATCAAAAGGGTTGGTTCGGCGGACCGTGGGAATGGGGCGTGCCCGAAGTCGATTGGACTGTGTCGTCGAGCTTTGCCGACATGGATCAGCCGGACAAGCGCCAGTTCGGTGCTCAATGGACGCCGGAAGTCGAGCTGATTCCCGGTCTGACCATCCCGAGCACGTGGACCCCGTACAAGCCCGCGGCGAACTTCAACCTCGGCAACTTCCAGCGCATCTGGAAGACCATCGAGGAAGACAGCGTGCAGCTGTCGACCAACCTGCGCGTTCCGTTCAAGACGACGAGCGATGACCGCGGTTATGTGAAGACCGGCATCTTTGCCGACCGCGTTGATCGCCAGTTCACGCAAGAGAGCTTCTCGAACTTTGGAGATGGCGGTGCCACCTACGCGGCGCCTTGGGAAGAGCCGTGGAGTGCGGTGTTCTCCGAGGAAGACCACCCCATCTCGGCCTCGGACTATGACGTTGATTACCGCGGTGCGATCGACATCAGCGCGTGGTACGCGATGGTCGACTATCCGTTCAATGCCGAATGGAAGGCCGTCGGTGGTGCGCGCGTCGAGCAGACCAGCATCGAGGTCATCAACGAGCCGGAAGGCTTGGCGCTGTGGTATCCCAACGGTACGACCGCTCCGGTGGTGTTGAACCCAGGAGACGCCGATGTCGACATCGATCAAACCGATGTGCTGCCCTCGCTGGGTGTCGAATGGCAAGCGTCCAAGCAGTGGATCTTCCGCGGTGCGGTCAGCGGCACGCTTGCGCGTCAGACCTTCAAAGAGTTGACGCCAATCCTGCAGCAAGAGTACTTGGGCGGCCCGATCTTCATCGGCAACCCCGAGTTGGACACCAGCTCGTTGGTGAACTTTGACCTGCGTGCCGACTGGACGCCGCGCGAGTCCACCTTTGTGTCGGCGTCGATCTTCCACAAGGAAGTGCAAGACGCGATCGAGTACGTGCAGCGTGTTGGTGACTTCACCTACACCACGCCGGTCAACTATCCCAAGGGTCATTTGACTGGCCTCGAGCTCGAAGCACGCCAAAAGCTCGGCGACATGTGGAAGTCGATGGAGAGCTTCTCCATTGGCGGCAACGCCACCTTCATCGCATCCGAAGTGACGCTGCCGGATGACGAAGCAGCCTTGTTCGAGCAGCCGAACATCCAAGCCCCGATGCCCACGCGCGACATGACGAACGCGCCGGAGCATCTCTACAACCTCTACCTCACTTGGGATGACGAGGACCTGGGCACGCAAGTCGCGTTGTTCTGGACAGTGCAGGGCGACACGCTAGTCGCCGGCGCGGCTGAAGATGACGGCAACTTTGTGCCCAACATCTATGCCAAGGAGTACGACACGCTGAACCTCAGTTTGTCGCAGCAGATGGGCATCCTGCGCTGGCAGTTGCAGGTCAAGAACATCACGAATCCGGAGGTCCAAGAGGTCTACCGGTCCAAGTACATCGGGCCTGATGTGCCCAAGTCCTCGTACACGAAGGGCATCGAGTACTCGCTCGGGTTCTCCCTGAGTTTCTAAGCGAGCGTCTGCAGCCCAGAACACATGCATATGAAGCAATCCACACTGATCCGATCCGCAGCAGTAGGTCTGGCCTTGGCCAGCAGTGCTTGGTTGGTGTCTCGCGCAGACGCGGGGGACGGCGCCAAGATCGATGAGGCACGCGGGGCTCTGGAGCGCTGGGTCGAAACGCGCAAGATCATCTCCAAAGAAGAGCGAGACTTCGCTCTCAGCAAGGAGATCTTGCAGGACCGCATTGCCCTGGTGAAGCGCGACATTGAAAGCGTCAAGGTCAAGATCGCGGAAGCGCAAACCACGATCGCCGAGACGGACAAGAAGAAGGCCGAGCTGGCAGCTGAGAACGATGTGCTCAAGCAAGCGTCAGCCAAGCTCGCAGCAACCATCACCGAGTTGGAGAAAGCGACTGCTGCGCTGCTTGTGCGTGCACCTGATCCGGTGCGCGAGCGCGTCAAGCCGTTGAGCCAGCGCTTCCCGGAGAAGCCCGAGGAAACGAAGCTCTCGCTGTCCGAGCGTTGGCAAAACGTGATCGGCGTCCTCAACGAGATGGCCAAGTTCCATCGCGAGTTGGTGCTCGCCAGCGAAGTGCGGACACTTCCGGACGGCAGCTCGGTGGAAGTCACCACGCTCTACCTTGGCCTTGCTCAAGCGTATTACGTGAACGCGGCAGGAACTGTGGGCGCGATTGGCACAAGCACCGCGCAAGGCTGGAGCTGGAAGCCCGCCAACGAGGTCGCCCCTTTGATCGCACAGACCATTGGCATCCTCAAGGGTGAAAAGGTCGCCGCCTTCGTACAACTCCCGGTGCAGGTGCAGTGAGGAGCATGACCATGGTAAAGCAAACTGTACACGCGCTGCTCTTGGCTTGTGTGTTGAGCTGGATGCCAAATCTGGCTTGGGCTCAAGAGACCGCCACCGACGCAACTCAAGATCCGAATCAGGGCTTCGCAGGTGCTGCGGCTGATCTGCAGCGACGCTTGGATGACAGCCTGACTGAGCTGGCAGCCCTTCGCACGAGGATCGCCACGGAGACCCTGCCGCTGTCGCGCGAGTTGCGCGACGCGGAGGCTCAGCTCGCGGCCTTGCGCGCGGATTACCAGAAGATCTCGCGCAGTCTCGACACGGGCACGCAAGGGATCGTGAACACCCGCGCGGAGATCAAGTCGCGCCAGGAAGAGGCGGCGTATCTCTCGAACCTCGTTGCCGAGTACAACCGCAACTTCGAGTCGCGTCTGCACATCGCGGAGTTGCAGCGC
>CAIKQM010000005.1 GCA_903829565.1 uncultured Planctomycetota bacterium | reverse complement strand
ATCGCGCGCAAGCGTCCCAATGCCGAGGCCTTGGTGGGGCGCATCATGGGCCTCGTCGAGCGGGCCGTCTACGAAGTCAAGGATCACGAGGACGTGGCCACGCACTTCGGGCTGGCGCGGCGCGCGTACCTGCACTTCACTTCGCCCATCCGTCGCTATCCGGATCTGATCGTCCATCGCTGGTTGTGGGCGGTGGAAACGCAGTTGGAGCAAGCCGCCAAAGACCTTCAAGTGCCGGAGATGGTCGAGGACCTGGTCGACATTGCCTCGCATTGCTCAACGCAGGCCGAGATGGCCGAGATGGCGGAGCACACGATCTTTGACCTCAAGGTGTGCCAGTACATGGAGCCGCAGATCGGCAAGACCATCGAGGCCCAGATCGTGCGCGTGAATCCAGCCGGCATGGAGGTCAAGCTCTTGGCCTTCCAAGTCCATGGCTTCTTGCCCGCGCGTTCGATCGGGGACAAGGTGCATTGCGAGGGCCCTGTCTTGAAAGTGCAATCGGGGAAGCGTCACTTCTCGTTCAGCGAGGGCTATCCCATCCAGGTGAAGATCAAAGATGTGGACTTCTTGCGCTTGCAGGTACAGCTAGAACTCGGCTGAAATAGCCGTATGGACTCCAACCTGCTGTACTCCACGGTACTTGTTCTGCACTCGGTGTTGCGCTTGGCGCTGGTGGTGCTGGTGTTGGGTGCGCTGTGGCGCGCCTTCTCCGGTTGGCGCGCTGCTCGCGCCTACGATGCCGGTGACAAGGCGTGGTGGTTGCCGTTGACCATCGTCACCGATGTGCAGCTGACGCTGGGGCTGTTGCTGTACTACGTGTGGAGTCCTACAGCCGCTGCGGCGCGTGCATCGCTTGCCGATGGCGGCATGAAGGACCCGGTGCAGCGCTTCTGGGCGATGGAGCACATGGCCTCCATGATCCTCGTGGTGGTGTTGGTGCACGTGGCCAAGATCATTGCACGTCGCTCCACCGTGCGTCCGGCGCGCGGTCAGTTCACAGCCATGGTGCTGCTGCTGTTGGGCGTCGCTCTCGTGGCCAAGATGACTCCTTGGCCGTGGAGCAAGCACGAAGGGATCCAACGCCCGATCGTGCGCGGCGTTCTGGGTTGATGTCAGTGAGGCGCTGCACGGTCGCGTAGCACCATCAAGCGCGGCTCGGTCAACTCGAGCAGCGCATCCCGCACGCCTTCGCGGCCCTGTCCTGAATCCTTGACACCGCCGTAGGGCATGTGATCCACACGCCAATTGGGTACATCACCGATGATGACACCGCCCACCTGCAGGCGATCCCATGCGCGCAGCGCTTTGCTGTAGTCGCGCGTGAAGACTCCCGCCTGCAGGCCGAAGCGTGAACGGTTGACCGCGTCGAGCGCGTCTTCATAGTGATCATAGGGGATCAATACGACCACAGGACCGAAGGCCTCTTCGGCGTGTAGCGGTTCGTCCTCTGGCACATTGACGAGGACAGTGGGCTCCAGCAGTGCGCCGCGGCGCGTTCCGCCGCACAGCACGCGCGCGCCGCGCGCACAGGCACTCTGGATCCACTGCTCCAAGCGCAGGGCTTCTTTTTCCGCGATCAACGGCCCCACCGTGGTGCGCTCGTCGTGGGGGTCACCGCATACCAATGCTTGTGAGGCGGCTACGAAACGGGCTTCAAACGCCGCGTAGATTGAGCGGTGCACATACAGTCGCTGGGCTTTGATGCACGACTGACCCGATTGGTAGTACGCACCGGTCAAGCACCGGGCGAGCGCATCCTCGAGGTCCCAATCGGGCTCCACGATCGCCGCAGCGTTGCCGCCCAGCTCCAGCACGACCTTCTTCTTGCCAGCGCGTTGCTTCAACGCCCAACCTACTTCGGGTGAGCCAGTGAAGGACACCAGAGCAGCTTGCGGATGTGTGCTAAAGCCATCGGCTACTTCGCGCGTGCAAGGCAAGATGGAGAACGCACCCGCAGGCAAGCTCGTTTGTGCCAACACCTCACCCATAAGCAACGCGCTCACCGGTGTCCACGAGGCCGGCTTCAGCACAAACGGACACCCTGCAGCGATCGCCGGCGCGATCTTGTGCGCCGCCAAGTTCAGCGGAAAGTTGAAGGGCGAGATGAACGAGCACACGCCAATCGGCACGCGCTTCACAAAGCCATGCAGACCCACACCGCGCGGCGAGGCGTCCATGGGCAGGACCTCGCCACTGATGCGCGTCGCTTCCGCAGCGGCCAGTTGAAAGGTGTCGATCAAGCGCGTGACTTCACCGCGCGCATCGCGGATGGGCTTGCCGGCTTCCACGCACAGCACCTCGGCCAGCAACTCGCGTTGCGCAGCGAAGGCGCTGGCAGCCTGCAGCAACACATCGCGTCGTTGGTGCGCAGGCATGGCTGCCATCGCCGGCGCTGCAACGGCTGCCGCGTCGAAGGCTGCGTCAATGTCCGAAGCGCTCGCTTGCGCCACGCGCGTGGCTACAGCTCCTGTGTGCTTGTCCAGCACAGCGAGATCCGCATTGGGTTGCACGGCACGGGAGGCGAGCCAAAAGGGGTAGGTGGCGCTAAGCATGACCCCATCAGCCTAGCGCGCAACCGCCCTGCGCACGGCATACTGAACCGCGATGCGCATCGACATCGTCCATCCACTCGCTCGTGTGGGCAACACTGGCAATCGCACCACAGCCTTGCGCTTGGCGCGCATGCTGGGCGCGCACCATGCGGTGCGCGTGCGCCCGCGCTGGCGCCATGGCCATAGCGATGTCCTAATTGCTTTACATGCGCTGCGCAGTCAGGCCTCCATTGCCGCTTGGAAACGCGCGCATCCACGCGGACGGTTGATCGTCGTGCTGACCGGCACGGACATCTACGGCGCTGGTGCGGCGGATGCGCGCACGCAGGCTTCTTTGGAGCACGCTTGGCGCATTGTGGCCTTGCAGGCCGATGCCGCGGCGCGTGTGCCTGCGGACTTGCAAGCCAAGACGCGTGTGATTCTGCAGTCAGCTGTCCTGCCACCTTGAGTGCGACGTATCGCCGCGGTGTGTCCCGCGGTGTCATCCACTGAGGTGGTTGCGCTGAGCCACTTGCGTGCGGTCAAGGACCCCTTGCTGCTGCCTCAGGCCATGCAACAGCTCGACTCACGGTTGACGCTGACGGCGGTGCACTTAGGCGGCAGTTTGGATCCACAGCTAGCCAGCGATGCGCGAGCT
>CAIKQM010000004.1 GCA_903829565.1 uncultured Planctomycetota bacterium | reverse complement strand
GACCTGCACAGCTACTCTCGCCCCGATCATGTGGCGGTCACGCATCTGGTACTCGACTTGGAGCTCGACTTTGCTCGGCGCGAGGTGCGCGGCGTGGCCCGATTGGACTTGGCTCGGCCCGATCAGGCCGGCAAGGCGGGTGAAGCGTACTTGACGCTCGATACGCGCGGGCTGGTCATCGAGGCCGTGTCAGGTTCGGACGGGACCCCGCGGGTCTATGCCATCGCGCCTGATGCGCAGGCTTCCAGCCCGCAAAGCTTGGGTCAGGCGCTACGGATTGCCTTGGCGCCTGAAGATCAAGCCGTCCGTGTACGGTGGCGAACCACCGGCGAGGCCGATGCCTTGCAGTGGTTGGATCCGGCCCAGACGGCCGGAGGCGGTGCGCCGTTCCTGTACACCCAAGGTCAAGCGATTTTGACGCGCACTTGGATTCCGTTGCAGGACTCACCCGGGGTGCGCACCACTTGGGAGGCGCGGGTGCGTGCGCCCGCCGGCATGGAGGTCGTCATGAGCGCGGAGCGGCGCTGGCGCGATGCGGAGGGAGCGTTCTGCTTTGCCATGACGCGTGCGGTGCCTTCGTACTTGATCGCCTTGGCTGCAGGGCGGCTCGTGTTTCAAGAGCTCGGTCCGCGCTGTGGTGTGTGGGCCGAGCCAGAGACTCTCGCATTGGCTGCGTCGGAGTTCGTCGATACCGAAGCGATGATCGCTGCCGCCGAACAGCTGTTTGGCGCGTACCGCTGGGGGCGTTACGACCTGCTGGTCTTGCCGCCGAGCTTTCCCTTTGGAGGCATGGAGAACCCTTGCCTGACCTTCGCCACGCCCACGATCCTTGCGGGAGACAAGTCTCTCGTCTCCTTGGTCGCCCACGAGCTGGCACACAGCTGGTCCGGCAACCTTGTGACGAACGCGACGTGGCGCGACTTCTGGTTGAACGAAGGCTTCACCGTGTACTTCGAGCACCGCGTCATGGAGGCGGTGTACGGGCTTGAGCGCGCACAGATGGAGCGCGCGCTATCCAAGACGGATCTGCTGCGCGAAATGCGTGCCATGGAGGCCCGCGATACGGTGCTGTACATCGACTTGGAGGGGCGGCATCCCGATGATGGGTTCTCGCTGGTGCCGTATGTGAAAGGCTGCTTGTTCCTGATGCGGCTCGAAGAGCTTGTGGGACGAGCGCGTTTTGATGTGTTCTTGCGTGACTGGTTTGATGGACATGCCTTCACTTCGGTGACCACGGCGGTCTTGTTGCAGGAGCTTCGTACAAAGCTTTTGACACCCGATGAGGCCGCACAGGTCGACTTCGCAGCATGGATTGAAGGATCTGGCTTGCCTGCGGATGCACCCGATCCGCGCAGCGATGCGTTCCGAGACGTGGAACGTCAGGTTGCTGTGCTGCGTCAGGCCGGTCCTGCGTCTGTGTCGCAGTTGTCGGTCAGTGGTTGGACCACCCATCACTGGCTGCACTTCTTGGAGACCATGGAGCCTGCGCTGACGATTCCGTGGATGGAGGCGCTGGAGTCGCGCTTCCGGCTCACAGCTACGGGAAACAGCGAGATTCTCGCTCTGTGGCTGCGCCTAGGCGTGGCTCAAGGTTGGAGTGCTGTCGATGGTCCTTTGGAGGCCTTCCTGATGCAGGTGGGCCGTCGCAAGTTCCTCAAGCCCTTGTATGCGGAACTGGCGAAGACACCTGCGGGCAAGCAACGCGCTCTGGCTTTGTACCACCGCGCGCGGTCGCGCTATCACGCCGTCTCCACCGCTACGTTGGACGAGCTGCTGGGCTACCCGGCGCAGACGTCTGTCAAGTAAACCAGACGCTGACGGATTCCAAAGGCTTCTTGTCGAGTGCGGCCTGCGGCACTCGACATCCATCTGCACGCCAGCCTACAGGAATCAACAGGTACGGTTTCTCGTGCCGTTCGCGTGTCAAAATCTCTTGCAAGAAGCCCATGGGGCTGGGCGTGTGCGTCAAGGTGGCGAGACCTACTTGTTGGGCCGCGGCCAAAAACATGCCGGCCGCAATGCCCACGGATTCGTCGGCGTAGTACACCTGCGAGCCATCATCGCCGCGCGTGAGCTTGAAGAGCACCACCAGCCAAGGGGCCGCTTCCAGAAAGGCCTTGTCGGCATCTGTGCCCAGTGGCTCCAGATCCGCCAACCAGCGTGCGCTGGCGCGCGTCGCATAGAAGGCGCGTTCCTCTGCTTCGGCGGCGGCGCGAATGCGCTGTTTCAGCACTGGATTCGACACGCACACGAAGCGCCACGGCTGCTTGTTCGCACCGCTAGGTGCTGTGGCTGCGCACCGCACCAACCATTCGATGACCTCGCGCTCGACAGGTTCCGTAGAGAACTCACGGACGCTGCGTCGGCGGCGCAGCGTGTCATGCAAGGCTTGCAAGTCCGCGACCGGATCAGCGCTGCGCGCTTGCGGATCCGGATAGGGGACGAACGCAGCAGTCATGCGTCCGGCCCGGTCTCAGCGTTGCGTCAAGATGCGGTCGACTTCGCCGTGCGAACGGTTCAGCTTGACCGTTGCGACAGGGAAGGCCGGAGTCTTGGGGTTCGCAACCTTGGCTGTGATCACCAAGCCGCGTGCGGTGGCTTCCATCAGCATGCGTCGCGGCTGGTCCGAGTCGAGCGCCCAAGGGAAGCCACACTTGGGCAGATAGGTGTCGCGGAACCACTTGAGCGACACGAAGGACAGGTGCGGTTCGGCCTCAGCTAGAGCCAAGGCACGCAACAAGTCCTCCATGGGGCTGCCGGTGCTCTCGAGATCCTTCTCTTCGCCATCGCGCTCCTCAAGCGGCGCTTCGAACACGAGCCACGCACCACAGGTCTTGGGCTGGAACGCGGAGGCTTGGAAGCTGCGGCGGATCTGACGACCCTTCTCGCGATGGCGCAGCGAGACGTGCACGCTGCCACCCACCGGCGGCGCCAAGCGCAGCAGAGGCTTGAGCTCTTCGGGCAAAGTGCCCTTGCTGTCGAGGTCGCGCAGGGCTTCTAGAGCCGTGGCTAGGTCGCTTTCAATTTCAGCGATGGTCTTGGTGCCATCGGCCGCTGTAGTTGTAGTCATTCTGGGGGGGCTTAGCAGGTAGTTCTAGCCGCTGCATACGCAGGGCAGGCCTGTATTTGCTGATACAAGCCGCAGTTTGTCAAGCCCGCAGCAACGGTCGCCCGGTACATGAGCAGGGCCCACACGACGCTTCGTGCGGGCCCTGCTGTCAAATTTGCTTTACGATTCCTTTGGGTGCTGTTTCCTGCACCTAAGGGAGGCTTGCTTACGGAGCCCAGGTGGCTTCCACGCCGTTGGTCAAGTTGAAGGTACTCGCCGAGCAGTACACCGCAGCGTTGCGGTACCAAGCCTGGTACGTGCGCACAGCGCCCGCCGGAACCAAGCCGCGCACCGAGACAGACAGGTCACTCGGGCCCGGGTACTGCGAGGTACCGGCCGCGTTCAGCTTTGTACCCAGTCGCACAATCGTGCCACCTGCACAGCGCAAACCGTCGCCAAAGACGGCTCCAGCTCCGCCCGATAGCCGCGTCGTGCCTTGGAAGTACAAGGAGTTGCTGTTGGGCATGTTCGCACCGGTCAACACGAACGAATCATTGGCAAGGCTCGCCGAGCCAGCTGCGCGCAGCGTTGCGCCCACAGTCAGCGAGTTGAGGCAGCCAGCTTCGGCTCCCACCGCAGAGACGTTGCCGCACGGGCACGCCGTCGACGTGCCATCGCCATAGCAGAAGGTCGGGAAGTTGACGCCGATCTCCACCACGCCCGAGGGATTCGCGTGGTAGCCGACAGGCGCATCGGCCAAGTCGTTCCACAAAGCGTTGGGGTTGTTCTTGCGCAGGTTGCAGTAGTCTTCGCCGCTGCCGCCGTTGTTGGGTTCGCCGAGGTCCCACAGCGTGAAGTTCGGCGTCTCGCCGCTGACCCATTGGAAGGTGCCTTCCACGGCCGCGTCGTTGAAGCCCGTCCAGAGGTCGCGCGTGACACCACCAAAGGTGTGCAAGTTGGCGACCAAGAAGCTCTGTTCTGCCTGGTCGTTGACGGTCACGAGATTGCCACCCAACTGCACAGCGCGTGCTTGCGCGGCGCTCCACGACGAGCCTTCGAGCAAGTGATAAGTGTGACCGTTAGCAGGGTTCACCACGGTAGCCAAGATGCCCAGCGGCGGGACCACATCGAGCTTGAACTGACCCGCGCCCAGCGCTGAGTTGGGGTAGACACCCAAGCGGATGGTGTAGGTCGTGCCTGCAACCGCGGTGAACTCGAGCAGCGACTGCAAGCCACACGAGTCGTCATTGCAGGCGAGCACGGTCCCCGCGCAGCCACCGGTATAGACGGCGACCTTGGTGTCGATGGTCGTCAACGTGCACGATTCCAAGCGCATGCGACCATTGGCCGCGGCAGTCCACGTGAACCACACATCGTTGGTGATGTCGGATTGCCCGAAGAAGTTGCAGGCCGCATCCGGCAGGCCGTCCGTCGTGGCGGTGGTCAGGTCGAAGGCAAAAGTGCCCGTACCCGTCAAGGCCTGCGCTGTTGCACAGGTGTCCGAACCTTGGGCAGAGGCGAAGGAGCCAAGGCAAGCGAGTGCGAAGAGGGAGAGTGTGCGCTTCATGGTCGTTTGATCCGAGGGCCAGGCGGAGAGGGGATCCCGCTCCGCGAGCTTGTAAGCCTACCCGAGAATCCGCGACTCCGCAGGCTGTCCGCTAGGATGGTCTCGTGTTTGCAACGCTAACCAGCGCAGCCCTGCTACTTTGCTTGACGCCGGGCGAGAAGCCCGATCTGTGGGCTGACACGGTAGTTCCATTCGTAGAGCAACACTGCTTGGCCTGCCATGATGCGGCCGAAGCTGCGGCGGAAGTGGTCCTCGAGGGCGACATCTCGGTGCTCGATGGTGCCGCCGAGGACGGGCTGCGGACGTGGAAGCAAGCCTTGTTGCGCATCGAGGACGGCAGCATGCCGCCGCGCCAACGCTTGCGGCCTACAGAGGAGGAAGTGCGCGGGGTCGCGCACGCCTTGCGTGCCTTGATCGCCGAGCGTGAACCGACCCCGGCGCGCGCCCCCGTGTTGCGGCGGCTCACGCGCCGCGAGTGGCGTGCAAGTGTGGAGTCGCTCTTCGGGGTAGAGGCCCCGGAAGCGGAGCTGTTTCCCGAAGACGATGTGGCTGCTGGTTTTGACAGCAATGGTGCGGTGCTGACCACGACTGATGTGCATGTCGAGAAGCAGTTGCTGGCTGCCGAAGCGATCGCGGCGCGCGTGGTGCAGGACTTGGATGCACCTGTGCCGCCACGCCGGCGAGTGCAGGGCAAGGAAGGACCGAAAGCTGCAGCGCATGCACCGCGCGCTGAGACGCGCGTAGTGTTCAGCAATGGCGCATGGGGCTTTGAGCATGTGTTGCCGCGTGCCGGCGAGTACCTCGTGCGCGTGCGCTGGCGCGGTGATCAAGCGGGCCCAGAGGTGGTGCGTGCGGAGCTGCGCGTGGGTGGACGTTCTCTCTCTGCCACGAGCGTAGACGGCGAGGAGTGGCACGAGCACGAATGGCAAGGTGCGCTTTCGGCTGGTCGTCAACGCATCGCTGCCGCGTTCCTCAACGACTACTTTCAGAAGGCCGAGCCCGCGAGTGAAGCACGCCCAGCGGTGCCGCAAGCAGACCGCAACTTGGTGGTGGCGTGGTTGGAGCTCGAAGGGCCTTTGGATCCTCAAGTGTTGGGGGCTTGGCAGCGGCGGAATGTGCCCGGCACAGGCGTGCCAGACTTGGAGTCTGTGGTGCGAACCTTGTTGCGTGAAGTGTGGCGTCGGCCGCCCACGACGCATGAGGTCGAGCGTCTATGCGCTTTGGCCGATCCCCAAGCCACGCGTGAAAGCAATGTGCGCCTCGTGCTCGTTGCAGCTCTTGCTTCGCCCCATTTCTTGTACAAGGTCGAGCAAGCGGCCGAACCGGGCGCGTCCAGAGAACTTGACGCCCATGAGCGCGCTGTGCGCTTGTCCTACTACTTGACGGGACAGCCTCCGGACGAGCGCTTGCGTGCTGTTGCTGACACTGGCGCGTTGCTGGACACGGCCGAACACATGCGGCAAGCGCAACGGTTGCTGGATAGCTCCGCAGCGCTGGCAGCGTTGGATGACTTTGCCGAGCAGTGGTTGGGCTTGCGCAGTTTGCGCTACCACCGCCCGGATCCGGCCAAGTACCCCGACTACGATGAAGCACTTGCGTCGGATTTGCGCGCGGAAACGCTGGCCCTTGTGCGTCAAGTCTATGAGAGCGGCGCTTCTGCACGCTCCTTGTTGGAGGCGCCGCGCACACACCTGACTGCGCGTCTGGCCGCGCACTACGGTGTGGCTGTGCCTGCCGGGGCAGAAGGCGCGTGGTTGCATGAGTGGAGCGATTCCGCGCGCTATGGCTTGTTAGGACACGCAGCCGTGTTGACGCTCACGAGCCGTCCCGGTCGCACGTCGCCGGTGCTGCGCGGCAAGTGGGTACTCGAGACCTTGCTTGGGACGCCACCACCACCTCCTCCGCCTGGTGTCGGGGCCTTGGAGGAGTCGGCCACTGCGAATGCGACCACATTGCGCGCCCAATTGGAGCAACATCGCGCCGATGCAGCCTGCAGTGCGTGTCACGAAGCTCTCGATCCCTTGGGGTTCGGTCTCGAGCGCTATGATGCCGTCGGACGCATGCGCGCCACCGATGAGGGCTTCCCTGTCGACGATTCGGGTCTGTTGCCTGATGGTCGCAGCTTCCGAGGTGCTGCCGAGCTGCGGGCTGTGTTGCTGTCGGACGACCGGCTGGAGCGCGCCCTATTCGAGAAGCTCTTTGTGTACGCCTTAGGTCGCTTGCCTGAAAGCGAGGACCGGAGCGAGATGGGCGCGTATTTGGCGGCCTTAGGACCCCGGCCGAGCTTGCGTGCGCTTATGCTGGGAATCACGCAGCTTCCCGGCTTTACGCGGCGAGTGGAGCGTGGCGCGCCTCCGGTGCCAGTCAAGTAAAGTGGACACACTCAAGCCAGCCATGAACCATCTTCCGCGCAGCACGAGATGTGACCGACGCACGGTGTTGCGCGCGGCGGGCTTGGCGTTGTCGTTGCCATGGCTTGAGTCACTCATGCCCAAGGTGTCCGCGGCTGAAGCAGCGCAAGCGACTCAGCGCCGACGCATCGTGTGGGTGTATGCACCGAATGGTGTCAATCCTGCGCAGTGGATGCCGACATCCGAGCAAGGAGGCTTGCAGCTTCCCGTAGCCACAGCGCCGTTCGCCCCTGTGCTGCCGTGGCTGACGTGTGTGGAGGGGCTAGTGCTCGACAAGGCGCGTGCCAATGGCGATGGGCCAGGTGATCATGCGCGTGCCAATGCAGCCTTCCTGACGGCGCGCCAACCGCTGAAGAGTGATGGTGCACGCATTCGTGCCGGCATCTCGATTGACCAAGCGGTGGCTGCCCGCGTGGGGCGTCAAACACGCTTGTCTTCCCTCGTTGTGGGCGCCGAGGGAGGTTCCGCTGCGGGTCAGTGCGATTCCGGCTATTCCTGCGCCTACTCGAATCACTTGTCGTGGGCCGGCGAGTCGACACCGCTACCCAAAGAGACGGATCCGCGCCGCCTGTTTGAGCGCTTGTTTGTCGATGGGGATCCTGAAGAGAGTGCTGCGCAGCGTGCCGAGCGCCTAGCGCGCCGCCGCAGTGTGTTGGACAGCGTGTTGGCCGATGCCAAAAGTCTGGAAGCACGCGTCTCGCGTGACGACCGCGACAAGCTTGATCAGTACTTTGTGGCTGTGCGCGAAGTCGAGCGGCGCTTGGAAGCGGCGCGCACAGGTGCGGCTGTGTTGCCGGACGGGGCGCACGCACCTAGTGCATGGACCAATCGCACCGAGCAGTTGCAGTTGCTGTCGGATGTGCTGGTGCTGGCCCTGCGCGCGGATGTCACGCGCGTCGCGACCTTTGCTCTGGCGAACGAAGGCTCGAACCGTACATTCCCCGAGCTAGGCGTGCCCGAGGGTCACCACGAGTTGTCGCATCATGGTGGCGATGCCTCCAAGATGGAGAAAATCACGCGCATTGATCGCCACTACAGCGAGATCGTGGCGCGCTTGGCGCAAAGTCTGCTCGCCGTGCGTGAGGATGGCGAGTCACTCTTGGAGCGCACGACCATCGTGTATGGCTCCGGCATTCGCGATGGCAATCGTCACGATCACGATCGTGTGCCCTTGCTGCTGATTGGCGGTGCGCATCCG
>CAIKQM010000003.1 GCA_903829565.1 uncultured Planctomycetota bacterium | reverse complement strand
GGCGACGGCCTTGATGCGTTGCGCCACGGCATCGACGCCCTTGGCGACAACCCACGGTGCTGTGCGGCCCTTCTGCACGCCTTCGGCATCGTCCCAGCGCAACGCGACTGCGTAGTGCGTCGGGTTCGTCACAATGACCGTCGCTTTGGGAACATCCGCCATCATGCGACGGCGCGCCATCGCGCGTTGCACTTCACGGATCTTGGCCTTGATGTGCGGATCGCCTTCCGTTTGCTTGTTCTCGTCCTTGATGTCTTTCTTCGACATCTTGAGCTCGTTCTCGTGTTGACGACGCGTCCAGAACCAGTCGATCGCGGCGACGGCAGCGGCTGCGATCAAGGCGGCGGCCACACAGCGCAAGACAATGGCCCCAGCTCCACGCAACACAGGACCGAGATCGTTGTCGCCCAACGAGGCCAGCTCAGGCAGCGCATTCCAACCGACCACACTGACCGTCGTCGTGATGACGAGGATCTTGATCGTCGCGGTGGTCGTGCGCATCACGGAACGCATGCCGAAGATGCGCTTCCAGCCGCTGGCCGGATTGATCTTGTTCGGGTCAGGGGCGATGGCCTTGGGCGCGAGGCGCCAGCCGATTTGACCGTAGCCAGCCAAGAGGCCGACGAGGAACAACGGCAGGATGATCAAGGCCACCGAAGGCAACACCACTTCAGCGGCAGCCCACACGAGGCCCGTGGCGCTCTCGGCGTCGAGCTCCATGGTGCCCCAGTGCGGAAGGAGCCCGATCGAGCCATCGAGCAAGGCACCAAAGCTGGTCGCGAGGCTTCCCCCACCGATGACAAGGACCAAAGTGGCCATCAACAACGACGCAGCACCCAGCACGTCTTGTGACAAGGCTACTTGACCTTGCTCACGCGCTTCATCACGGCGCCGTGGCGTCGCTTCTTCTGTTTTGTCGTCCTTGTCGTCGTCGTTCTCGGCCATGTGTGTGCTCCTTGGGAGTCAGCTCCCCAACGCATCCAAGGTGCGCCCGATCCCAAAATCCAACGCTTCGTACAAGCGACCAAGGGCAGGGCTCAACAAGGGCACAAAGGCCAGCAACGCCACGAGCCCCACGGCCACGCGGGCGGTGAAACCGAGTTCGTTGACATTCAACTGAGGCACCAGGCGTGCCAGCACACCCATCAGCACACTCAGGGTGAACAACAACACCAGGACCGGCGCGGCGAAGACGATTCCGGCCTGGAACATCTGCGAGAACATCGTCCCCGCGATGGTGTGTAGGTCTTGCGAGAAGGCCATGATGCCGACGGGCGCGCGCTCGAAGCTCTCGCCCAAGCCGCGCAGCAAAGCGTGATGGCCGTCAACCGACAGCAGACCGAGGTAGAAGAAGATCTCCCACATCTGCGTGATCACCGGCGTATTCACGCCCGTATTGGGATCGACGATGCTGGCCATGTTGAAGCCCATCTCGTGACCAACCATCTCGCCTGCCACACGCACAGCCACCAGCACGATGTGCAAGGTGAACGCGAGCGCGAGACCAATCGTGACTTCGCGCAACATCAGCACGCCGTACTCGACGGCATCCGGCTGATGGTTCATCGGCGCACCGTTCGCGATGTACAACAGGAACGCGACACCCGTGATCAGCGCGATTTTGTAGGCCGAAAAGCCGGTTCCACTTCCCAGCAAGGGCGCACCAATGATCAAGGCACTCGTGCGGGCCATGTATAGCCCGAACGCTTCTAGCGTGCCTGGTTGGAGCGCGATGTCCATCACGACAGTCCAAAGCTCACAAGCTGGGAGAGGATGCGCTCGGTGTAGTCGCGCAGGATTTGCAACGCCGGTGCCAGCAAGAGCAGCACCACCACCATCGTGGCGATCATCTTCGGGATCAGCGACATGGTCTGCTCCTGCACGCTGGTCAGCGCTTGGAACAGACTCACAACCACGCCGACCGCGAGGCCCACAACCAACACAGGGCCTGCCAGGACGATGGTCGTCCAGAGCAGTTCGCGTGCGAGGTCTACGAGTTGAAGTTCTAAGTCCATGGTGTGTGCACTAGGTCACATGGAACGACGTCACGAGCGATTCGCACACGAGGTGCCAACCGTCGACGAGCACGAACACAAGGATCTTGAACGGTGTCGAGATCATCACGGGCGGCAGCATGAACATGCCCATCGAGAGCAACACGCTGGACACCACCAGGTCGATCACCAGGAACGGCAGGAACAGCAAGAACCCCATCTGGAAGGCGGTCTTGAGTTCGCTCAGCACGAACGCGGGCACTACAACGCGCATCGGCAGCTCGCGCTCTTGGCCTGAGGCGATGTCCTCTTCGGTCAACGGCGGCAGCTTGGCCATGTCCACGAAGAGATCGATCTCGCTCTGGCGTGTGTTCGCCACGAGGAAGCCGCGCAGTTCCACCCATGCGGCCTCGCCAGCTTGTTCGCCGGAGAGCTGTTGTTCCTTGTACGGGATGTAGGCCTTCTCCCAGATGCGTTCGGCCACCGGTGCCATGACGAAGCTCGTCAAGAACAACGCGAGGCCGATGATGACCGGGTTCGGCGGCAGTTCATTGACGCCCATGGCGCGGCGCACGAACGACAGCACGATCACGATGCGCGTAAAGCTCGTGACCGTGACGAGGATCGCCGGCAAGAGCGACAAGATCGTCAGCAGGATCGCAATCTCGACCGCGGTAGCCATGCGGCCATCGCTGGTCGTTTGCGTTGCAGCGTTCAACAACGCCGCCTCGGGACCCATCATCGGCGCTTGTTGCGCCAATGCGGGTAGCGCCAACATGGCGATCGCGAACAAGAGCTTCAGCAAACGGTCCATCACGCGGCACCGTCCTTCGCCACACTGCTTTGATCGCCGTTGCGCAAGCGCGCAAACAACTTGCTGAACGACGCGGCCTCTACGGGCGTCGTCGTCGGTGTGCTTGCCGGACGGACAACCGGGTCCAACTCGGCGATGAGTGCGATCTCCTTCTCACCCAGGCCCAAGGCAAAGGTGCGGTCGTAGCAACGCACGACGGCGAGTCGTTGCTTGCCACCCAAGGGCATCAGGTCCATCACCTGCAGCGAACGCTTGTCGGCGCGTTGGCGCACCGCGCCGGCGACGAGCTTCTTCATCCCCCATCCCAGCGCCCCGAGGGCGACGAGGAGCAGGACGCACACGAGGAGGTAGCGCGTGAGATCGGGCCCTTGGGCACCTTGGCGTGTGCTCTGGGCGAGCAAGGCCGGGGCGAGGAGGGCGAGGGTGGCGATGGTGGGCATGGCGGTGGTGTCCACGCGTCCGTGGACCACAGCCCCAAAGCAAGCGCAGTGCCAACTCCCCCAACCCACTTGGCGGGGTCAAGAACGGGGATTCCCCGTCGGTCGACCGCCGCGCATGTGTTGCCAAACGCAACACATGGTGTATTTGGCAACACCCGTGCCGCCGCAGCCGGAAGCCCCCTGCTGCGCCTACTATATATCGTCACGCTACTGCCGATGGACGAGCTGCTCGCCGAGACTTTTGACCGAATCGTGAACCGGGGCTTCGATCCCCGAAACTCGTCTTTCCCCGATCGCGTAGTCGTCCTTGTGGTCAGCGCACAGGGCATTATCGACAACGGCGGCTTCGCTTACTTTCACAGCTTGCCCTTCGATCCGCCGGCCGATCCCGAGGACTTCGAACGCGTCTACACCGAGATCGGCGCTGACGAGTGCGCCACCGCCTTTCGCGAGGCGCTGACCAGGCACCGCGCGCAGGCTGCGGATGCCAACTACGACGACCTGGACGTGGTCCTGAACGGTGCAAGCGAGGAGATCTACGCGCGTTTGACGGGCTGGATCCTCGAGCACGAAGCGGAGCTGCGGTGAAGCACGCAGCCGTGAGCGCAAGCATCTTGGTCGCGTGCGCAGTCAGCTGCAGCGAGCCGGCGCCATCCATGCCCAGCGCGCAAGGTGTGGAGACGCCCGCGCCTGCGCGCACAGCTCCCGCTCAAGCAGCGACCAACACCACAGCTTGGCGCAGCAACGATGGTGTCCTCAGCAGCGAGCTCCCCAAGCGCTGGAGCATCGCCAGCGCAGAACCCGGCCGCGTGCTTGTGAACCCCGGACTCAAAGAGACGGACACGCTCGATTGCTTGCTCGTGATCGTGTGGGGCGAACTCGAACCTTCGCAACACCAGCTCGATGCCGTCAGCATCATGCAGCAACAAGAGACTGCTCTGCGCAACGAGCTGCGCGGGCAACAAGTGCTGTTGCAAGCACCGCGCGAACGACCGACTCCCGTTGCGGTCGGCTCGCAGATGGGCGCTGAGCTGATGTTCGAAGGCACCGCAGCGGGCAACGCGGTGCGCACATGGGTCGGCACCACACTGCATGCCGGCTGGCATGCCACGGTTGTCGCGGTGATGGTGCAAGGCCAAGAAGGTCGCTTCTTGCCGCAGGTACGGCAGATGTTGACCTCCATGCGCATCCAAGCACCCCAGCGTGATGCGCAGCTCGAAGCGTTGTTGCTGAACCGCGAGTACCAAGGCTCCACTTCCTTTGGCAGCGGTGGTGCGATCCATGTGACCTACCGCTTTGAAGCTCAAGGTGTGGTGGTGCGCACCTCGTTGGTGTCCGGTTCGTTTGGCATCGATGGGGCCGTCGGCGGTGAAACGAAGCGCCGCGGCACATGGACATCGCAAGCCGACTCGCTGACGCTGCGCTTTGACGATGGCCCTGAACAAGCACGCGTGCAACGACGCGGCGCGCGCGTGGACGCGCTCCAAATTGGCGCCATCCGCTATACACCGCGCTAACGACCGGCGCACGACACCGTATGCTCACTACACCCCATGATGACTAAGTACCTTGCCTCACTCGCCTTGCTTGTCGCAGTCGTTGCCGCAGCGTGCAGCACACAACCTGGTGCGCCTACCTCGGCCCCAGTGCCGGACCAAACACCTTCGAGTCAACCCACCATGGCCAAGTCCTACAACGCACTCACCCAAGCCGAAGCACGCGTGATCCTCAAGAAGGGCACGGAGTATCCGGGCACCGGCGAGTACACCAACAACAAGGATCAAGGCACCTACATCTGCCGCCAGTGCAACTTGCCGCTCTATCGTTCGGACGACAAGTTTGATTCACGCTGCGGCTGGCCCTCGTTTGACGACGAGCTGCCCGGTGCTGTGCGGCGCGAGACGGATGCGGATGGCGAACGCACCGAGATCCTGTGCATGAACTGCGACGGGCACCTTGGACATGTCTTCTTGGGCGAACGCTTCACCAAGAAGAACACGCGTCACTGCGTGAACTCCGTCTCGATGGTGTTCGTGCCCGCGGGACAAGCGATCCCGCCGACGATCAAGCTCGAGAACTGATCAGCCAGCTAGATCGACTCGTTCGCCTGTCTCAGTAGGCTGGACGAGAGGAGCCAACCGGGCGCGCACGGCACGCACGCGGCGGATGCGGTCGCCGGTGAGCTCATGCAGCTGGCGCGCACGCGCTTGCACCAGTGCATGCAGGGCAGCGAGGTCAGCAATGGACTTCGCGTGCATGCGGCGTGTGTCTTCGGGCTGTGAGGCAAGATGTTGCACCAGCTCAAGCACGCGATCACTTGCTTGTGCCACGAGCTGCCAATCGTGGTCCAACCACGCCGCGCTCGCATCATCGCGATCGAGGCGTGCCAACAGACTCAGCAGTGCTTGCCGAGCTTCGGGAATGGCTGTGGCCAGCTCAGTCATGAAACGCGCGTCGCCCCCGGGTTCGCTTGCAACTCGACTTGCTTCCACCCATCCAGCAACGTGCTCAGCACCTTGCGCGCTTCGTGCAAGGCAGCGCCATCGCGCTGCGAAGTTGCGGTGTGGATGCGCTCTTCGCAGTACAGATACAAGCGTTCCAAGTCTTTGGAGGTGGTCGTACCCACCTCGTGATCCAAAGCACAACGCAGCTCGACCACGATGGCGTCGGCACGCAAAGCCCAGTGCGTGAACTGCGAGCGCGGATCGCCGGGCTCGCACAACAGGGCGCGATCCAGAAAGCGAATCGCTCCTTCGTACAGCAGTCGCGTAATTTTGACAGGCGGTGCACTCTCGATGGAGTTGACCGTGTAGGCGCGTGCGGCTTCGTAGGCGTTCATAAGGCGTGCTTTCAGATCATCCCTACCAAGGCCTGCTGCAGGGCGGCGCCCTTTGCATTCAAGCCACCCATGACATCCTCGAGCTTGGCGAACTTCATCACCAACTGGGCCTCGTACTTCTCGAGGTAGTACTGCTTGTCCTCAATCTGATCGCCCAAGCGCTTGATCGCGTCGTTGAGCGTTTGGTTCTTGGCGTCAAACAAACCTTTCAGCACGGTGCCATTGGGTCCGGCTGAGGTACCGAACATGCGCTCGATGGTGCGGTCCAACTTGTCCGCGAGGCCTGCATCCGCCGTAGTGTCGGTGTAGAAGCCCGGCGTGTTCGGCAGCGCTCCCCCGTTGTTGAAACCATCCGTGTCCACGAACAGATCCGCGAACGCGTCGAGATTGCCAAGGATCTTCTCCTCCAGCTTGGACTTGTCGACCTTGAGCGTGCCGTTGTCCTCTTTCTCGATGCCCAACAAGTTCAGCGTCGAATAGCCGGTCGTGTCCGCTTGCACGACAGCAAGGGGCACATTGAAGAGCGCGTCATCGATGCTGGAACGCACTTGACGCAGAACCGAATCACCAAACAACGGCCCGCCTGGACCATTGTCCTCCGTGTAGGTGTTCTGCTTGTTGATGAACTCGACGATCTTGTTGTAGGCCGTGGCGAGCGCTTCGACCTTCTCGACGATCGCGTCCGCGTTGGCATCCACGCCAAAGGTGATCGTCTTCAACGGATCGGCGGCCTCGACGGTGATCGAGACACCTTGGATGACATCCGTGAAGTCATTGGTTGTGCGCTCGACCGTCAAGCCGTCGATCACGGCCACGGCATTCGTGCCGACGGTGATGTTGTTGGTGCTTTGCGCGACACCATTGACATCAGGCCCGGTGCCGTTGATCGTCAAGCCCGCAACCGTGCTGGTCAGGCCGGTCAGACGACCGTCTTCGCCGCTGGTCTTGGATGTCAAAACAAGTTGCCAGCTGGGCGCGGCGGACGTGCCCGTGTTGACAACGGTGGCCTCGACCTTGTCCGCGGCGGCCGTGTTGATCGCACCGGCAATCTCCTCCAAAGAGGATGCGGCGGGATCAAGCGTGACCGACACAGCTTGACCTCCCACGGTGAACGAAACGGCTTCGCCAGCACCAACGGCCAGGTCAACCGTCTTGTCCGTCACGCCGTTGAAGGCCCAACGATCGATCGCGGCCAGCGACAGCACCTTGAGCGAGTGGTTCGCTTCCGTTGCTGTACCGGTCGCTGCAAAGGTCGCGACTCCCTCTTGGCTGGGCGACACCGTGAACTCGAGCAAGTTCGACAGGTTCGACAGCGTGGCTGCCTTGGCCTGCAAGTCCTTGACCAGCGTCTTGAACTCGCCCAACTTGGCGAGCTTGTCCTGCTGGATCTTCTTCTTGCCCTCGAGTTGATTGATAGGAATCGTCTCGAGCTTCAACAGCTGCGTGATGATCGCGTTGCTGTCGATGCCGCTACCTAAGCCGCCGATGCCGATGCCTGCCATGTGATGATCTCCGGTCTGAGTTATCGGTGCGATCCTCAGGTCGCGTGAGCGCCGACTGACATCCATCTGCAATGTGGAAGTTGTTTCCTACTCCGTCGTGCGTCCTGTCCCGCGGGCGACACACCAGCCCATCAACGAGCGAAGCCCGCGCAAGGCGGGCTCCGTCCGTCAATCCTGGGGACCCAGGTCTTCGATCAACCGAGCAAGCGCAGGGCGAGCTGCGGCTGCACGTTGGCTTGCGACAAGACCGAGACAGCAGCTTGCTGCAAGATCGAGTTGCGGGTCATGTCAGCCGTCTCGTACGCCACGTCGACGTCACGGATGCGGCTCTCAGCGCTCGAAAGGTTCTCGCGCGCCGACTGGATGCTGGTGTAGGCCGAGGTGAGTCGGTTCTGCGAAGCACCCAGAGCACCACGCGCCGTGTTGACCGTGTCGATCGCGGTGTCGATCAGGCCGATCGCGGTGTTGGCGTTCGCCGCGGTGTCCACCGCCAAGGTGCCCAAGCCCAACGTGGTCGTCGTCGTGTCTTGCAGCGACACGTCGATCGTCTCCGTTGCACCGATGCCCACTTGGATGGCGGCATTAGCCGTCGTACCGTCCAGCAACGCGACGCCGTTGAACTCGGTCGAGGCGGCGATGCGATCGAGCTCGGCCGTGAGGGCCGAAACTTCGTCGTTGATCGTCGTGCGGTCGGCGGTGCTCAGCGTGCCGTTGGCCGATTGAACGGCCAACTCGCGCATGCGGCCCAGGATGTTGCTCGACTCGTTCAGCGCGCCTTCGGCGGTTTGAACCAAGCTGATGCCGTCCTGAGCGTTACGCGCCGCAGCGCCGTACGAGCGGATCTGCGAACGCATGCGCTCGCTGATGCCGAGGCCAGCTGCATCGTCAGCGGCCGTCGCAATGCGAAGGCCCGATGACAGGCGGGCGAAGTTGCCCTGCAGGCGGCCGGTGACAGAGCCCAGGTTGCGCTGGGCAGTCAGCGAAGTGATGTTGGTATTGACTCTCAGTCCCATGATAGTTCCTCGGAAGGTTTCTGACTCTCAGACTCTCTCTTACGCCCGGCCGCGGTATCCGATTGGCGCGCTGAAGCGGGGTTCCGGTGGCTCCTCGAAGGCAAGTGGCACGTCGCACTTCGATTCCCCACGGGCGTGTGGTGGTTCCCCGCCGCTGCGCAGATGCCGCGGCTGTACTGATTGGTGTTGGGCGGCGCGTTGCGCCTGCCGCATGACAAAGAGCGCGCTGGACCAGGGAGACCGCCGTTTTCGCGACGGCCTCCCCTTCAGCGATCGGCCACCAGAGGCCGAGTTTTCGATCAGCCTTGCAGCAGCGACAGAGCGATCTGCGGCTGGGTGTTGGCTTGCTGCAGGATGCTCACGGCGGCCTGCTGCATGATGGAGTTGCGCGTCAGGTCAGCGGTTTCGCTGGCCACGTCGACGTCGCGGATGCGGCTCTCGGCGCTCGAGAGGTTCTCGCGCGAGTTGGCGATCGAGGCGATCGCACTCTGCAAGCGGTTCTGCGATGCACCGAGCGAACCGCGCGCGGCGTTCACGGTGTCGATCGCAGTGTCGACCAAGCCCAGGGCGGTGTTCGCGCCAGCCGAGGTCGTCACATCGATGACATCCACGCCGAGGGTGGCGGTGGTCGCATCTTGCAGCGTGACACCGATGGTCTCCGCTGCATCGAGGCCAACCTGGATGCTTGTGCCCGCGGCTGTACCGTCGAGCAAGGTGATGCCGTTGAACTCAACCGAGCTGGCGATGCGGTCAATTTCCGCGACGAGCGCAGTGACTTCATCGTTGATCGTCGTGCGGTCAGCAGTGCTGAGCGTGCCGTTGGCCGACTGCACCGAGAGCTCGCGCATGCGGCCCAGGAGGTTGCTGACTTCGTTCAGCGCACCTTCGGCCGTTTGCACCAAGCTGATGCCGTCTTGCGCGTTGCGGCCCGCTGCACCGAGCGAGCGGATCTGCGAACGCATGCGCTCGCTGATGGCGAGACCGGCGGCATCGTCAGCCGCGGTCGAGATGCGCAGGCCCGAGGCCAAGCGCGAGTAGTTGCCTTGCAGGCGGCTGGTGACGACGCCCATCTGGCGCTGAGCCGTCATAGAGGCGATGTTGGTGTTGACTCTTAGACCCATAGTACTTCTCCGTTATCTGGTGGTGATTTCGCTGTGGTGGTCTCAGGCTGCTTGCGCTGCTTGCGACCGTGGATGGTTCTCGGAGGGGGTCTCGAACGCTTGAGGACGCAGCGCGGTTTTTCTCGCGATTCCGTGCTGGAAAGTTCTTCCGCCTAGGACGGGGTACACTTCTTGTGGTGAAGGTCCGTCTCTTAGTCGTCGACGATGAAGCCCCGCTACGCCGGGTGCTCGTCGAGCTATTGCGTGCGTCTGGTCACGACGTAGAGGAAGCAGCGAGCGGACGCCTAGCCTTGGAGGCACTGCGCACCAAGCCGCGTGACCTTGTGCTGCTCGACCTGCATATGGAGGACGGCAGCGGTCTCGAGACTTTGCCCGAGATCCGGCGCTTGCCTGAAGCACCGGCGGTCATCGTGCTGACTGGCCGCGCGGACGTGCACACCGCAGTGGAGGCGATGAAGGCCGGTGCGGCCGACTTCTTGCAGAAGCCCGCCGACGCCACCCAGTTAGAAGCAGCCATCGTGCGTGCCCTGCGCTTGCGCGGCGTGTCCAGAGAACGTGACAGGCTGCGCGCCGACATGAACGCCCTGCGCGCCGGCCCGATCTTGGGCGCTTCGCGCGCGATGGAGCGCGTGCGTGAAGCCGTGGCGCGTGTGGCCGCGGCTCCGCGCACCACCGTGCTCATCTTGGGTGAGTCGGGTG
>CAIKQM010000002.1 GCA_903829565.1 uncultured Planctomycetota bacterium | reverse complement strand
CGATCTGCAAGCCGCCGGTGATGCCGCGCGTATCTATCACGAAGGCTCCAGCGAACCTACCGGCGAACGCATGACCAACGGTGGCCGTGTGCTGTTGGAAAGCGGCTACGACTGGGAGGTCGTACGCGGCTTGCTGCGCCGCGGCCATGTGGTCGGTTGGAATGACGGAGAATACGGCGGGTACCAAGCGATCATGCGCGATGCGCAACACGGCACGTGGCTGGGCGCGAGTGAGTCGCGCAAGGATGGCTTGGCGCTGGGATACTAGGACTAGGGCAGTTAACTGGCAGTGGTCGAATCGCCGGACTTGGGGTCACGCGTCTTGGACTGTATGCGCTCGATCGCGCGCGTCAGAGCCTTGCGCGCGGCCTCCGGCGCTATCCCCGTCGCCTCCGCCATGTCCTGGTAGGAAGCGCCGCGCAGGTGCATGCGCACCAGCAGCTGGTCGCGCTCCGAGAGCTTGAGCAAGCGCAGCACCATCTGCTGCGTCTCCTCGTGCCGGCCCAAATGGGACGAGGGCGGTTTCTCTTCCGCCGGTATGGGGAGGTCATCGACGGACAACGGGTGTCGTCCGACTTCCTTGCGCCGTTCGGCGTTCAAACGACGCGCCTTGTCGACCGCCTTCCAGCGCAGGCGCTGGCCAAGCAAAGCAAAGAACTGCGCGCGGGTGTCAAAATTCAGGTCGGCGAGGCTGGACCAGACTTCACCGAAAACTGACTGCACGAGGTCCCCCGTCTCCAAATAGCGCCGCATGTCATCCGACAACAACCGCCGGCCGCGGCGGTGCGCATCCTCCAAGAAGTAGCCCAAGAACTCCTCCGCAGCTTGCGCGCTGGACTTGGAGGCGTGATGGACCTCCTTCAGCACGGCGTCCTCGATCGGCACTCCGCCGCGCACACGCGACAGCAGCAGCGCCTGCACCTCTGGCGTGGTGACCAGCCGTTCGGAGATAGGTCCTAGTTCTTCGCGGGCGAAGCGCAGCGAGCGCTCGAGTATCTCGGTCGGTTCCGTGCTCATGTAGGCTGGGAAGACCGAGTGCAGGTCCTCCACAGGCGGGAGCGCGGGACTGACTAAGGGCGGACAACTATTTGGAAAAAATGCGCGCGGGCAAGGCGACGGTCGGGCTCATTCCTCCAGCAAGGCCGCACAAGCCTCCGCAACACGCATGCAGCGTAAGCGCTGCAGCTCTGGCCCGGCGGCCAGAGTTTGCTCCTGCGCGGACGCCTGCTGCGCCAGAGACTCCAGCATGGCTCGGGCGCGGGAATCCTCAGAACCAAACAGGGCGCAGCGGGCCTTGGCGACATACAACTCAGCCTCCAACACGACCGGTGCCCCCGCTTCGGCGTGGCGCTCGAGAAGGCCCTTGTTGGTGGTCGCCAGCTCCAGCGCGTCGACGGCATCGCAGGCCGCCAACGACATGCGCACCACGCAGGCGCGCAACTCGACAGTTTCCGGATGCTCGGTGCCGAGGAGCGCTTCCATGCGACGCAAGGCGACAAGGCCCTGCGGCAAGGCCAGAGCCTCTTGAGCCGCCTCGGCCGCGTAGATCCGCTCGGCCTCGAAGCGCAGTTGGAGCAGCGGCACGGCTGCGGCAGTGTCCTGCAAACCAGCGGCGACAAGGCTCAGGTTTTGGGCTCGCAGTTGCTGGGAACCGACCTGCTCCGCGGTGTACAGCTGGCCTTCCATCTGCAGCACCAAGCGCCCCGCACGCACGGCGCGCCACTGCGCAAACAGACTCTGCCAAGCTTTGGGTCCCTTCTCCGCACGCACCGCGAGGGCGGCATCGGCCAACAAACGGCGGCCTTCGTGCAGCGCGTCGATGGTGCCTTCCACGAGCAGCAACTCGCCGAGCTGGGCTTGCACGGTGCGCACATCCAAGCCGTTCCCGCCGCTCATGCGTTGATTGCGGAACAAGCGCGAGCGCAGCATGCTGCGCAAACCGAAGGTCGAGTCCAATGCAGCTTGAGCGGCTTGATCGCGCCCGAAGCTGGCCTCGAGGCGGGCGGCCTCCACGGCGGCGAACTGGCGCCGCGGGTCATTTTCGCGCAGAGCTCCACAGGCCAACTGCAAGACTTGGCGACGAGTGGGTAGCTCCAGTTCATGGTCGCCCAAGAGCTGCGCACATTTGGCGCGCAAGTCCCCCATGGCGAGGAGTTGGGTGGGAGTGGCCGCCGCGTCCTGCTGGTCTTGCGGCATTTTCCCGAGGGTCCGGAGTGCCGACCTAAACGTGCCGTCCTCCAAGCGCAACTCAGCAGCCGCCAGCAACAAGGACAGCGAGCGCTCGGGTGCAGTCGTGGGCAGGATCTGGGACTCAAGTCGTTCGGCTGCAGCCTGCAGGACCGGCAGGCCTACGTACGCATCCTCGCGAGCGGGATCGAGCACGAATGCTGCCTCCCGATCCAGGTCTTGCGGGCTTGCTTTCCCTGCTCCCGCACTTGCCGAGGAGTTGTTCAACGACAAGTACAATGCGCTACTCAGGACAAACAGCGCGGTCGCACCCACCAGCAACGGCCGCACCCAGCGGCGACGCGGCCGCAAGCGTGCGCGCGGACGCTCGCCGCGCAACCAGCGATCGAGGTCCTCCACGACGAGGGCCATGTTGTCGTAGCGCTGTTCGCGGCGCTTGGCCATCATCGTCATCACGATGGCCGCCAAGTCGTCGGGTAGATCTTGGCGCACGCTGCGCGGATCAGGCGTGTCGCCCAGCAGAATGCGCTCGAGCAGTTCCCCCTGTGACTCGACGCTGTACGGACGCTCCAGGACCAGCGTTTCGTAGAGCGTGACTCCCAACGAGTAGATGTCGGTGCGCGCGTCGATGCCAAAGCGCGAGCCGGCCGCCTGCTCGGGGCTCATGTAGTAAGGCGTACCTGACAACTTGCCCGAGCGCGACAGTGTCAAGTTGTCTTGCACCATGGCGAGGCCAAAGTCGCAGATCTTGGGCTCACCGTTGGCGCCCAAGAGGATGTTGTGCGGCTTGATGTCGCGGTGCACGACGCCGGCGCTGTGCGCGCTCCACAAGGCGGCCGCCAGCGTGCGCACCATGCGCACGACATTCGCCCAATGCTCACGCGCCGGCGGTGGTTGCAAGCGTTGCTCGGCAATGCGTTCGGCCAAGGAGTACCCGCCGGGCACCAGCTCCATGGCGATCCAATGCACGCCCGCGTCTTCGCCGACGGCATACACCGACACAATGTGCTCGTGCGACAAACGGCGACAAGCGAGAGCCTCATTCTCAAAGCGCCGCAACGAGGTGTCGGACAGCGACAAGTACGGGTGCAACAACTTCAGCGCTACCTGACGCCGCGGCAGCCGCTGCTGGGCCTCCCACACCTGCCCCATCCCCCCGCGCCCCAATTCGCGCTCGAGCACAAAACCGCCAATCTCGGTGCCCGCCGCGGGAGCCACCATCAACAATCCCGGCGTGCTGCGCAGGATCAGGTAGTCCTCTATCAGCCGCTCCAACTCGGCGCGCACGGACGGACCATATTTGTCCAGAAAACTGGACAACGGCGGCGCCTCACCGGAGCGCGACTGCGTCAAGTACTCATGGAACGCCGCTTCCGCCTCGGCACGCGCCTGCTGCGTGCTGGGGGGGACGGGTTGCAGCTGTTCCATGGCCGCCTAAGATACCCCGTCCGTAGGATTCTGCGCCTGCAACCGCGCTATCGCCCGCGCCAAGGCCTTGCGAGCCGCATCCTTGTTCGTCCCGATCGCCGCCGCCAGCTCCTCGAGCTTCGCACCACGCAAGTGCATGCGCACCAGCAACCGATCCCGCTCCGGCAAGCGCAACAACCGCAACACCAACCTCTGCGTCTGCTCCCCGCGCGAGACCTGCGAAGACGGCGAGTGGTCCTCCGTCGTGAGCGGCAACTCCTCCACCGGCTCCGGATGCCGAGCATCATCCCGCCGCCGCTCCGCTTGCAACATGCGCGCCTTATCAATCGCCTTCCATCGCAAGCGCTGCGCCAACAACGCCGAAAACTGCGCGCGACTCTCAAACGGCAAATCCGTCAACGAAGTCCACACATCCCCAAACACCGACTGCACGAGATCCCCCGTCTCCAAGAAACGCCGCAGCCCCTCCGACAAGAGTTTTTGACCGCGATAGCGCGCGTCTTGCAGGAAATAGGCAAAGAACTCATCCCCCACGGCTCGGTCTTGGCGCGCGAGGGTGTGGAGTACTGCGAGGAAGGCATCTTCAGGGGCTAGACCGGAGAGGATGCGGGCCTGGATGCTGGATTGAATTTGGGGGGTGGTGAGGTGGTGGGAGGAGGCGGGGCCGAGGTGG
>CAIKQM010000001.1 GCA_903829565.1 uncultured Planctomycetota bacterium | reverse complement strand
CGATGATCATGCGCTGCGACTACACCGACAACAGCGCCGAGATCGGCGGTGGCGGCGTGTTCTTCGAGTTCAACGAGGGACTCGTCAGCGACTGCGTCTTCGACGGCAACTACGCGGGCCTCGAAGTCGTGGGCGGTTCTGCAGGTGGCGGCGGCAGCGGCGGCGGCGGCATTTGGACCACCGGTGGCGCGCCCACGATCACGCACTGTGAGTTCCGCAACAACCTGGCGAGCTTTGGCGGCGGCGTGTACCACATCGAAGAGTCGGCGGCTCTCGTCGAGGACTGCCTCTTCGAGGACAACTCCGCGACCGAGGCCGGCGGCTTGTACACGCTGGCTTCGCCTTCGATCGCGCGCCGGTGTGTGTTCAAGCGCAACCGCGCCTTCGGCGGGCCGTTCTCCGTCGGCGGCGGCATGTCGAACTACTTCTCCGACAGCGTGCTCGAGGACTCCTACTTCGAGTCGAACGATGCCCAGCTCGGTGGCGGCGGGTTGTACGCCGAGGGCGAAGACCCCATCGTGCGCAGCTGCGTCTTCGTCGGCAACTCGTCCAAGGGTCCGCAAGAAGGTTGGGGCGGTGGCGCGCTCTTTGGTTACTTCACGCGCGCGCATGTGGAATCGTGCGCCTTTGTAGGCAACCGCGCGGTGCAAGGTGGAGCGATTCACGCGATGGCGTTCTCCGAGCCGCGCTTCGTCCACCTCAGCCTCATCAGCAACCGCGGTCGCTTCGGTGGCGGCTACTACGGAGGCATTCAAAACCTCGCCAGGATGGAAGGCTGCTTGTTGGCCAACGATGGCGATGTGGAGATTGCGGGCACACGCCCGACAGTGGACAGCTGCCTCGTGCGGGATGAGACGCTCTTCCAGCCGATTTCGAAGCTCATCGAAGCAGTGCCGCTGCAAGGTCCGGACCTGTTGTTCGGGACTGCGGATGATCCGGCCTTTGATCTCACGCCTCGCATGGGTGGACCGCTGATTGATGCGGGCGTGGATGGTGCGCTCGATCCCGTGTGGCAATTGGATGCGCGTGGGCTCCCCCGCCGCGTCAACTTGCTGAATGGCGCAACTAGCGCCGATGTGGGCGCGTACGAGCGAGCCGCGCCCTGAGTGCCACGCAGGACGAGCTGCGCGTAGGCATCATCAAGCTCAGCGCGCTGGGTGATGTGGTCAACACCTTGCCGTTGGTGACCAGGCTGCGTGCCGGGCTGCCGCAGGCGCGCTTGGTGTGGGTGATTGGGCCGCGTGCCTATGCGTGTGTCGCGGGCCATCCGGCGGTGGATCGCTTCTTGGTGGTCGATCTGGCACGACCGGCGACTTGGTGGCGGGCCGTGCGCGAGCTGCGTCAGGAGAACTTGACACACGTGCTTGAGCTGCACGGCTTGCTCAAGGGAGCACTCGTGGCGCGCGCCAGTGGTGCGCCGGTGCGCTGGGGCTTTGATCGTGCACGCTGCCGTGAGGGTGCGTGGCTGTTCCACACACACCGCTTGGCAGGTCCGGCACCGCAGGCTACGGGCAACGCACACACCGCTGT